>JAQUQW010000004.1 GCA_028716245.1 Candidatus Omnitrophota bacterium
TAGGTCTCTAAATATTTCTTCGCTTTTACTTCCTTTTATTGTTTGATTGAATAACCCAATATAATTCTGCGGCATCATTACCGTTATGACATCATCTTTTTTAAAATTCCAGTTATAAGCTGAGCGCCATTCTCTTTCATAGTAAAAATTATTGTTTTGTTCTTCGTCAACCCTTGGATCGATATGTATAGGACTTGTTAAGTCAGAACGTACTACATACGTTCCAATCATAGTTAAGTATTCTTGCAAGAGTTTTTGCAATGCTTGATCCCCTGACGCTAAACGTTCTAATTCCGGTAAAACTTGATCAGCATGTTTAAGAAATACATGGTCTTTATTTATATATAAAACTGGATTAAAATGGCCATCTCGTATTGCTCTTTTTCTGTTAAAAGCGATACCAAATCCACCGTATCTTAAAATATGCAATCTTAAATCCTTAAAAGGGATATCGCAAACGGAAGAAGAAGGAAAACCAATCCTCTTCACGCCACTAGTAGGCATTTTTATTGTAAAAGATTTATCCGAAATCTTTAACAATCCTGCACTTGCTATTGAGACTAATCTGGCAAAAGAATCTTGTGGCGATTTATTATAACCCGTAAAATGCCACAATGTCTTGGTGCTAAATCTTTGTAAATAATCTACTGCATCTGTGGAATTTTCTTCCATATGACTTTCCTTTTACAAATATAACTTAATAATTTTGTAATATCCGAATAATACTAGATATAAATGTTGTGGTTTTTGGCGGAGCGCGCATTAGAAAATTTTCAGCGCGCGAGGCGAAACCACAAAATTAACTACTTCGCACGCGAACAACAGCCCGAAGGCAAAATATTAAAGGGTGTCCCTTTTAAGGACGTCCCCATTATTTCTTATCTTCTTTACTCTTGATCGGCAAGAAACCAGCCATTTCGCCAATCACATTGACCAGTTCGGTATTAGCCGGAATAACGATTTTAGCGTTATTCACTAATGACTTTTCAACCGCCTCAAGCTTGCGCAGCACCTGCGCATTGCCGGTAAAATATTCCTGCGCCGCTTCATTAACCAGCTTGATCGCCGCTGCCTCTCCTTCCGCTTCTAAGATGCGCGCCTGCTTAATGCCTTCGGCTTTTTTGATCTCCGCTCTTTTCTGCCCGTCAGCGGCAGTTTCTGTAGCAGTCGCAAAATCAATGGCGGCAATCTTTTCATTCTCCGCCTTAACAACTTTGTTCATCGTCTCCTGAACATCCTTGGGAGGATCAATCTCTTTGAGTTCGGTCCTGACAATCTCCAGCCCCCAGCTTGCCGTCTCTTCGCAAAGAGTTTTATGCAACTCAGCGTTAATCTTGCCTCTTTCGCTGTTAGCGGATTTTAAGGTTAAGGTACCAATGATATTTCTTAAGGTGGTACGCGCCAGGTTTACAATCTGCCACTGATAATTATTCACGCTATACTGCGTGCTTTTCACATTTGCCTCATCAGCTTTTACTTTAAAATATACCTGGGCGTCAACTTTGGCGTTTAAGTTGTCGTTGGTAATTATTTCCTGCGGCTCGGCATCCACCATCTGCTCAGTGATATTAATCTGATAGATCGTTTCAACTCCCGGAAGTACCCAGTTAAAGCCCGGATTGGCAAAGCGGTTATATTTACCAAATCTTTCAATCAATCCCCGGTGCGTGGGACGCACAATCCTAATCCCCATCAAGAAAATTACAAGTGCAGCAATAATGGTCATTCCCAATATATTCATTACTCTCCCTCCCTTTATTTTTCCAAATGACCCCGTTTCCCGATTAGGCGGGAAACTGTTTCGGTTTTATTAAATAATTTCTATAGACTTATTGCCCTTAATTGCTTTACCAATAATCCAGGATTTCAACTTTAGCTCAGATAATTTTTTGATTATCGCTTCGCTCGCCTGCGGCCTAACAATCAAAACCAAGCCGATACCCATATTTAAAGTATGATACATTTCTTTATCTTCGATATTGCCCTTGCTTTGGATAAGGCGGAATATCTCCGGCACCTTCCAGGAATTTTTCTCAATACGCACATTGATATTTTTCGGCAGTATGCGGCTGATCTTATCGTAGAATGCTCCGCCGGTAATATGGCTGATCCCGTGTACTGACTGGCCATGCGTACGTAAGAGCTCAAGAATAGGCTTAACATAAATTCGCGTCGGCTTAAGTAATTCTGCAGACATTCTCTTAAGCTCAGCCGCCCCAAAAACTTTTCTGACCAGAGAATAGCCGTTAGAATGCAAGCCGCTGGAGGCAATTCCGATTACCGTATCCCCGGCTTCAATCTTTGATCCGTTAATGATCTTTTCTCTCTCAACTACCCCCACGCAGAAACCGGCGATATCGTATTCACCCTGCCGGTACATTCCGGGCATCTGGGCTGTCTCTCCGCCGATTAAAGAACAACCCGCCTCAACACAGCCATCATTTATCCCTTTAACCACATCGAGCAAAACCTCTTCCTTGACTTTGGTAAAAGCGACATAGTCTAAGAAAAATAAAGATTCCGCTCCGGTGCAAAGGATGTCGTTAACATTCATTGCCACCGCGTCAATTCCCACCGTATCATGCTTATTGGCTAATTTTGCGATCACCAGTTTTGTCCCCACGCCGTCGCTTGACGAGACTAGAACCGAATCCTTGTATTTATTTTTATCGAATTTAAAAAAACTGCCAAAGCCGCCGATATCCGTAAGGACTTCTTTGCGGAATGAGCGGCGAACTAGAGGTTTAAGTTTAGATTTAAAAACACTCGCACTCTTTATATCTACTCCAGAATCTTTATAGGTAATTTTCTTCACCATTATCTCCTTTTGTATGAAGAAATTTTACGGGTGGCTTGGGGTGTTTTCGCAGCGCGTTTAGCGCAAGAAAATACCCCAAGACAGGACCCGTAAAATTTACTTTATACTTGCAGCTCTCCTTGTCCGCAGCAGCGTTTCTCTAAAGAAAATTTACTGTGCCGTTTCTCCGCCCGCACCGCGTATTTTCCCGTCCAGCAGGCAGCGCAATAACTCTCCTTTGAATGCTTCAAGCAATTCAGCATTCCCTCTAAACTCAGATAACCCAAACTGTCAACCTCAAGGTATTTACTGATCTTCTCTAATGTTTCATATTTATTGGCAATCAACTCACTTGAGCGGTGAAAATCAATCCCGTAAAAACAGGGATAACGGTGCGCCGGGCAGGAGATCCGCAAATGCACCTCTTTTACTCCGGCCTTACGCAGGTTGCGCACGCGGATTTTAGAAGTCGTGCCGCGCACAATTGAATCATCCACGATAATAATCCGTTTGCCCTTTAAGATATCTTTTAAAATATTAAATTTAACGCGCACCCCCATATCGCGGGAATCCTGCGCCGGCTGGATAAATGTCCTGCCCACATAGTGATTACGGATTATTCCCATTTCCAGAGGAATGCCTGAAGCCTGCGAATAACCTAATGCCGCGGAAAACCCTGAGTCCGGTACCGGCACCACAAAATCAGCATCCACCGGATGCTCCTTGGCTAATCGCGCGCCTAATTTCCTGCGCACCGTATGCACAATTTCACCGAAGACATAAGAATCCGGCCGGGAAAAATATATATGCTCGAAGGTACAATGCGCAGAGTGGCTGGCAATCAGTTCTTTGGGTTTAATTGATTTGACTACCCCATCCCGATTAATAAAAACTATTTCTCCGGGTTCAACTTCACGCACGAATTTGGCGCCGATTAAATCAAAGGCGCAGGTCTCGGAAGCAAAACACCAGGAAGCTCCCAATTTCCCCAAAGAAAGCGGCCGGTAACCGTGCGGGTCACGCATACCCATCAGAAAATCGCTGTTCATCATTACTAAAGAATAGGCGCCCTTTACTCTTTTTAGAGCGTAAATCAAGCTATCCTCCAAGCTGCGTTTGTTGCTGCGGGCCATAAGATGAATAATTAATTCCGAATCCGTCGTCGTCTGAAAGATCGAACCGCTCTTCTCCAGCTTCTGGCGCAGCTCAAATGAATTCACTAAATTTCCGTTATGGGCGATACAAATCGAGCCATTGGCATAATCGATTAAAAGCGGCTGGGCATTTTTTAAAACGCTTGAGCCGGTAGTCGAATAACGCACATGGCCTACCGCCATATTTCCTTTTAAGCGGCTAAGCACCTGCTCGCTGAACACGTCGCTGACCAAACCCATATCTTTATGTATGGAAAGCGCCCCCTGGTTATTGGCGACGATACCGCAAGCCTCCTGCCCGCGGTGCTGCTGGGCAAAAAGTCCCAAGTAAGTCAGCCAAACCGCCTGCTTATTGCCGGTTATCCCGAATAAACCGCAATACTCTTTAGGCTCATCGCTATAACTTTTCTTTAACATATTTCACCCCATTCTTAAAAATTTCTAAGCCGTCTCCTGCTTTAGATTTTAAATTCCAATTGCGCGGATGCTGGACGCTGAAGATATGCCGCTCCGGATGCGGCATCAAACCTAAAATCCTGCCGGTTTCATCGCAGATGCCGGCGATATTTTCAGTTGAGCCATTGGGATTATCCGGATATCCGGATAATTTCCCTTGGACGTCGCAATATTGAAAAACAATTTGTTTATTTTTCTCCAATCTGTTTAAAACATTTTTATCCTGCGTTACGAATTTTCCTTCTCCGTGGGCAACCGGCAGATAAATTATTTTTCCCAGGCCCTTGGTCCAGACACATCGTCCGGCGGGTTTTAAATATACCCAACGATCCTCGAACTTTCCGGAATCATTGATAATTAAACTCGTTTCCTGCTTTGATTCTACGCTGGATGGTAATAAGCCGCTCTTAACCAAAATTTGAAAACCGTTACAGATGCCAATAATCAATTTGCCATCATCGATAAATTTACGCAATGAATCGGCTAGTTTAAATCTTAATTCATTGGCAAATATTTTTCCTGAGGCAATATCATCACCGTAGCTAAAGCCTCCGGGCAGAGCCAAAATACGGAAATCATCGAGGGTTCTTACGCCGCGAACCAAACTATTAATATGTAATAATTCAATCTTTGCTCCGGCGATCTTAAATGCCGCGGCAGTTTCCTGATCACAATTAGTCCCCGCGCTTCTTAAAACACAAACTTTAGGCGTTAGCATAGAATTTCTTGATTGCCGCGGCTACCTCTTGCGGCTTATCGACGATAATAAAGATATTCAGGTCTTCTTTACTGATATTACCGTGTTTATAAACCATGTCTTTTAACCAGTCGATCAATCCTTTCCAATATTCGGAGCCCAGTAAAACAACCGGAAACTTAGAAATCCTTTGGGTCTGGATCAGGTTAATCGCCTCAAAAAATTCATCCAGCGTGCCGTATCCGCCGGGCAAAATCACAAATGCCTTGGCGTATTTGACAAACATTACCTTCCGGATGAAGAAATAACGGAAATCCAGCAAGGTATCCACGTATTTATTCGGCTTCTGCTCGCAAGGTATATGTATATTTAACCCGATCGATTGGCCGCCGGCTCTTTTGGTTCCCCGGTTGGCTGCTTCCATTAAGCCCGGGCCGCTTCCGGTAATTACCGCGTATCCTGCCTTGGCAATATAATAGGCCGTCTCTTCACCCAGCTTGTAAAATTTAGTATCCGGCTTGCTCCGCGCTGAACCAAAGATAGAAACTGCTCTTCCGATTTTCGAGAGGACTTCGAAGCCGTCAACAAACTCCGACATAATCCGAAATATCCGCCAGGTATCCTCCTGCGTAAAATCATCTCTTTCCAATAAACCATTGGGGCAAGCTTTAGCTTTTACCATTTTAACGGCTCCTTCCAGGTTTCTTTTAACTTATTAATATCGGCATCCAGGCAAACTTTTCCGTCTAAACCAAATATTTTAAAATCAGGTCTCTTGGTTAAACACCCTGCCAGGCCAAAAGAAGCGCCTTTTAAAAGTCTTTCAAATTCTTTTTGGCTGGCCTTCTCCACCTCCACCACAAAACGGGAGTTTGACTCTGAAAAAAGCAGAAAATCATTGCGCTTATCAGGCGACTGATAGGGAGCCTCTGCCAAAAATATTTCCATGCCTAAGCCGCCGCTAAAAGCAACTTCAGCCAAAGCCACAGCCAAGCCTCCGTCAGAGCAATCGTGCATCGACTTAACCAAACCTTTTTCTGTTGCCTTACTCAAGGCGCTAAAAGTTTTCTTTGCATCCTGATGATAAACCTTGGGCACTTGGTTCCCCACTGCCTTGTATAAATCATAATAATGCGAGCCGCCTAATTCATCGCGGGTCTTACCCACGACATAAATTAAATTACCGGCTTCTTTGGCATACATCGACACTGCTTTATTCACATCATCCATGACGCTGATTGCCGAAATCAGCAGCGTGCCCGGAATCGGCGTAGATTTACCGTGCACGTTGAACTCGTTATAAAAGCTATCCTTTCCCGAAATAAACGGCAGGCCATAAGCTTTGGCGGTATGATAACAGCCGTAAGCCGCGCGGACCAAGCCGCCTAAGCGATCCGGCTTATCGGGATTACCCCAGCAAAAATTATCCAGAATCGCTACCTCTTTTAATGAACCGCCCACGCTGATAATCTGGCGCAAGGCCTCATCAATACAGGAAGCCGCCATCCAGTAAGGATCGATAAAACCAAAACGAAAATTTATGCCGTTAGAAATAATGATCCCTTTATTGGAATCAAATAACGGCTTGGTTACACTGGCATCGCTTGGCCCATCATTTTGAAGTCCGGCCAAAGGTTTGATAATCGAGCCGCCCTGCACTTCATGATCGTATTGACGCACCACCCATTCTTTAGAGCAAATATCATAATGGGCGAGCAGTTTTAATAAATCCACGGTAAAATTTTTCTTTTCAGTAATCTTTGGTTCCCTGTGTTTGCTTTGGATGTAAACTGCTTTCTTAGCAATCTGCGGTATGCCTTCATGTAAAAAATGCATATCCAAATCGCAAACCAGATTATCCTGATAAAAAAGCTCTAATCTTTTGGTGCCGGTAAACTCTCCGATTACCGCGGCGCGGACATTTTCATTGGCAAATATACTAATTAACTTTTCGATATTTTTAGGCGGGACTGAAATTACCATTCTTTCCTGCGACTCAGAAATCCAGATCTCCATATAAGAAAGGCCGGAATATTTTAAAGGGACACGATCCAAATAAACCTTGGCCCCTAACTCCGCCCCCATCTCTCCTACCGCGCTGGACAATCCCCCTGCTCCGCAATCGGTAACGGCGGTGTATAAATTCTGTTCGCGCGCCTGTAAAATCGTATCCAAAACCTTTTTTTCTTCAATGGGATTGCCAATTTGCACTGCGCCGCTGGAAACAGTTTCCGATTCATGGGTCAGCTCACCCGAAGAAAAAGTTGCTCCGTGAATTCCGTCGCGGCCGGTTGCCCCGCCTACCACTACAATTAAATCTCCTTTATTTGTTTGCTTGAAAGATTTATCTTTGGGAATAATTCCCACTGTGCCGCAATAGACCAGCGGATTGCCCGCAAAGTGTTCATGGAATAATATCGCGCCATTTACCGTGGGAATTCCCATTTTATTTCCATAATCACGCACTCCGCTGACTACCCCCTTCATCACCCGCTTAGGATGCAATGAACCAACCGGAACCTTGTTAAACGCCAGATCCGGAGGAGCAAAACAAAATATATCGCTGTTTAAAATCGGCTTTGCCCCCAGCCCGGTGCCCATGGAATCACGGATTACTCCGCCGATACCGGTATTTGCCCCGCCAAAAGGCTCTAATGCCGAAGGATGATTGTGTGTTTCCACTTTAAAACAAATATTATTCTCTTTATCGAATTTAATTACTCCGGAGTTATCTTTAAATACGGAAACGCACCAATCCTTATTTAACTCCTTGGTGGCTTTCATAATTGTCGACTTAAGCAGGTTTTTGATCGCTGTGTTGCCAAGCGCGGGCGCGGCTTTACTTTCTTTATAAGCAATGTTGCCGCGGAAGGTTTTATGGTAGCAATGCTCAGACCAGGTTTGGGCGATTGTTTCCAATTCGCAGTCAGTGGGATTACGCTTGATCTTACGGAAATAATCCCGGATCTGGCGCATCTCATTTAAATTTAAAAATAGCTGGCCCTTTTTACTAAGCTCTAAAAGTTTAGCATCCGTTGCCCCCAACAAATCTACCGTAATCAGATTAAACCGGTAGCCGGGCAGATGTTTGGTGTCCCCTTCAATAAGTCCGGGGCTGATTACATGCTGGATAAGTTTGTTATAAAGAAGTTTTTCGGAAATGGTTTTTAGCTGGGAGGAAGAAAGCTTGCCGAAGATGATATATTTTTTCGCGGTCTTTACCGATTCAACTGTGGTAATCCCTAAATCCCGGATACCTTTTAAAACTGATGCCTCAACCGGATCCATTACTCCCGGGTTATAGACGACCTCGACAATATGCTGATTGGCTTTAAGAGAATTATCTGACTGATCAGATAAGATTTTGTAATCCTGCGCGACTTTATCCGTTAAAAGCTCCTGGCAGATACTTATAATTTGGCCTTGCGCTAAATTACCTTCTAAAGTATAAGCCTGGATAAACCTCACCTCTTTTACGTCGGCAATCCCCAGGTCAAAAATATCCTTGGCTACAGCCGCCCCGACAGCGTCAAAAATACCGGGCTTATCCACTACTTCGATTTTGTACCGCATATTTAACGAGGTTTAAAAAAGGTGAGGGCTAAATTATAATCCGACCTTCACAAAGATTTTATTAACGTTGCGTAAGTAAAAATCCAAATCGAATAGCTTATCCATTTCTTTGGAACCTAAATATTTGGCGGCTTGCGGTAAAGCTAAAAGGTTATCCTTAAAATTACCGGAGCCCTTCCAGGTTTGCATGGCTGCCTGCTGCACCAGATCATAGGCCTTGGTTCTTTCTAAGCCTTTATTCATTAAAGCAATCAAAACACGCTGTGAAAAAATCAGGCCGCCTGTTTTGGCAAGGTTAGCCAGCATATTATCCGGATAGACCTTCATCCCGGAAACTACTTCCGTAAATTTATTCAGCATATAATCCAAGGCTAAAGTGGAATCCGGAAAAATTATCCGCTCAACCGAAGAGTGGCTGATATCGCGTTCATGCCAAAGCGCCACATTTTCTAATGCCACCTGGGCATTGGCGCGCAAGAGGCGGGCTAAACCGCAGATACGTTCGCAGATTACCGGATTGCGTTTATGCGGCATAGCGCTGGATCCCTTCTGCCCTTTGCCAAATGGTTCTTCAACTTCTAAAACTTCGGTCTTCTGCAGGTGCCTGATTTCAGTAGCGAATTTTTCTAATGAGGCGCCGATTACCGCCAGAGTGGCCATATATTGTGCGTATACATCCCGTTGTATTACCTGTGTGGCAATATTCACCGGCTCAAGGCCAAGTTTCTTACAGACATAAGCTTCAACATAAGGCTCAATATTGGAATAGGTGCCGACTGCTCCGGATAATTTTCCTAAGCAAGCCCCTTCTTTGGCGGATTTTAACCGGGCTAAATTCCGTCTGCTTTCATCAAACCAGAGCGCCAGCTTTAAACCAAAGGTTGTCGGCTCAGCATGCACCCCATGCGTGCGGCCGATACAAGCCATATCTTTATAAGTTCTAGCTTTCTTTGCCAAAACTTTGAGTAATTTTTCTAAATCTTCGATTAATATATCAGAAGCACTTTTTATTTGCACGCCTAGGGTAGTATCCAAGATATCGGAGGAGGTCAGGCCCATATGCAGGTATTGGGCGTCTTTACCTATATATTGGGCTACATTGGAAACAAACGCCACAACATCATGTTGTGTCTTCTCTTCGATTTTCCGGATTTCAGACAGGTTAAATTTGGCTTTTTGTTTGATGCGTTTTACTGCTTGCGGCGGGACGATTTTTTTGGCAGCGTAAGCCTCAAGCGCGAGTATCTCGATGGCAAGCATAGTCTTAAACTTAAACTCCTCCTGCCAGATACTCTTCATTTTCGCCAGGCTGTAACGCTCAATCATCGCGGACCCCCGTTTATTGTTTGAGAAGGTAATTATAGCAAAATCCCGCCGTTTTAGCAAATAAAATAAGCAGCGGGTCCTGCCTGCCAAGCCACCTCGCCGTGCTCACTTGAATATCATATTGTTTCTTGCAATCATCCTATTTTGTTTTATAATTAATGAATATAACTGGAGGTTAAAATGTTAAAAATTTTACGCAATAAGAAAACCGCGAAAAAAGTCTGGATTGGCCTGGCCATAATTATTATCCCTGCCTTTGCGCTTTGGGGATTTGGAGGGGCATTCCGCAGTAAAGAAGAAACTGCCGCTGTCGGAAGGATCTTTGGCCATAATGTCTCAAATCTTGAGTTTAAAGAATCCCTCTCAGCCGTAAGAACCTCCGCTACTATGCAATTCGGAGACAAACTCCCGGAGATTGAGAAATACTTAAACTTACAGGCGCAAGCCTGGCAGAGGTTAATCCTTTTGCATGAAGCAAAAGTACGTAAAATCACCGTAAGCGACAAAGAGGTTATCAGCACAATTCAAAGCTCCCCTTATTTTCAGGACAAATACGGCTTTAGCAATAAGGTTTATGTTGAAACCTTGCGTTATGTCTTTAGGCTGCAGCCGCGCATCTTTGAGGAACAGATGCGCCAGAGTCTAACCCTGGCTAAACTTTACGATCAGGTAACTAAAGATGTAAAATTAAGCGATGAACAGATCCGCCAGAAATACACAGAAGTCAATCAAGAATTAAACATCCATTATATTGCCAGCTTATTTTCCGACTTTGCCGCAAAAATTAAACCCACTGATAAAGAAATCGCTTCTTTCTTTGACAAAAATAAAGCTATGTTTAAAGAACCTCCGGCTAAAGATAAACCGGCGCGGATTCCGGAGTTAGCCGAGATTAAGGACAAAGTTAAAGACGCTTTAATCAAAGAAGGGGCTAAAAAAACAGCAGAGGATAAAATAAAGGAATGCGCGGAAATTCTAAAAAAGGAGGAATTTATTCAGGCAGCCAAAGCCAGCGGCCTGAAAACCGGCCAAACCGCCTTCTTCAAATCCAGCGGCCAGATCGAAAACCTGGGAGCTGCGGAAATTTTCTGGAATACCGCCAAAAAGCTAAAAGATAAAGAGCTAAGCAGTACGCTTTCTAATGAAAAGGGCTATTATATTATCAAGCTGGGTTTGATTAAACCTATCGAAGAAGCTAAATTCGCCAAGGAAAAACAGGAATTTAGCCAGAAATTAATCTCTGAAAAGAAAAGCGAAGTTTTTGGTAAGTTTACTGAAGAGTTAATTAAAAAGGCGCAATAAAAGGGGATTATAAATACGACCCTGTTTCCCAGCCAATCGGGAAACAGGGTCGTATTTATTTGGCTTTACTTAATTAGCTTACTTTTATTGCGTTAACCGGGCAAGAATCGGCTACTTCCTGTAAATTACAGCTTGCGCAAGTTTGCGCCTTAACATGGGCAATCCCGTCACCCTGCACTTCAAAAACATCCGGGCATGACTGCTCGCATAAACCGCATCCTACGCAAGTAGAAGCATCAACCGTGACCTTTGACATATTCGTTCTCCCTTTTATTATCTTTCCAAAAGATTTTCAAACATCTCTTCGTGCGTTACTTCTTCGCTCAATATATGGGTAACCAGCTGATAAGTAACATTGTCTTTGCCGAGTGTCTTCTTGGCAATCTTATTATAAACCTCAATTGCCCCTGCCTCTGCCTCAGTTACAATCCGGATAATCCGATTAATATCGGCGGTATTCTTCGGAGGCATTAAATAAGGGGAATTGGCCCCTTTTTCTAACTCCATCGGATTGGCTGGAGGAACATCGCCAAGCTTGATAATTAAATCCGCCAATTCACCGGCATGCTCCAATTCATCCTTGGCTAATTTCTCTAACATCTCCTGTATATCTTCATAGGCGCGGCCGGAAACAATCTGGGCCATGTACCAGTAAAGATAAAATGCCAGCCATTCATCGCAATACGCTTTATTTAAATCCTTAACCAGGTCTTTTAAGCTTAAATCGACAATTGCCCTTGCTTGTTTTCCCATGCTTGCCCTCCCCTGTTAAGCTTCTAGCTTCAAATTGTACTTCTTTATATTATTATCCGCAATCTCCTGGATTTTTTTGATCTCTTCAGGATTATTGAGGAGATGTTTAAACCTGCCCTGGGTCTTTAAATATTCTTCAACCGGTTTAGGGCTAATTTGTTTACGGCCGGTCAATACGCCGTTTTCATATTCGAATAAAGGATAAAGCCCGGTTTCTACCGCTAATTTTGCAACCGGCAGCATCTGATTTGATTCATGCCGCCAACCTAAAGGGCAAGACGCGTGGATCTGGATATATTTCGGGCCTTTGATCGAAATTGCCTTTTTTACTTTACGCGATAAGTCCTGCGGAAAACCAACCGAAGCCGTGGCCACATAAGGAATCCCGTGCGCCAGGCAAATCTCAGGCACCGGTTTTTTGGGCCGGATGTTTCCCGAAGACTGCGCGCCCGCCGGGCTAGTCGTAGTGTTTGTATCAAAAGGAGTAAGCCCGCTTCTTTGCACTCCGGTATTCATGTAGGCTTCGTTATCATAACAGACATACAAAATATCATGGCCGCGTTCAAGCATGCCGCTTAAGGCCTGCAAGCCAATATCCCCGGTTGAGCCATCACCGCCCTGAGCAATAACATTAGTCGCGTCCTTTTTACCTAAATAGATCAGCGCTGCCTCAACCCCGGATGCAACCGCCGCGGAATTTTCAAACAAGGAATGGATCCAGGGAACCCCCCAGGCAGTATCCGGGTACTTGGTCGAAAAAACTTCCAGGCAGCCGGTGTTATTGACGACGATCGTGTTTGCTCCCGCTGCTTCAATAACTAAACGCGCGGCAATCGCCTGTCCGCAGCCGGCGCAAGCAGTATGTCCGGATTTAAATAAAGGGCTATTCTCCATATTCTTCCTTGAGTAACTCTGGTTTTAAGTCGATGAAATCAGAATTAACTTCCTTAACCGTAAGCCTTCTAAATACTTCATGGATAGATTCCAGGGTTATATCTCTTCCGCCAAGGCCGGCGACAAAACTGCTGACTACTTTGGGACCTTTTTTCTTGCCATAGAAGGCGGCTTTCATCTCCACGGCAATCGGCGCATAAGCCCCCAAAGAAACAGCTTTATCTAAAACCGCTACTTTGGGCACATTCTTTAAAGCTTCATAAACCCTGGCGTAAGGAAAAGGCCGATAGGTTATAATCCGTAAGAGCCCGACTTTTTTGCCTTTTGCGCGCTGTTCATCAACCACTTCTTTGATCGTGCCGCAGACCGAACCCATGGCCACAATCACTTTTTCAGCGTCTTTGGTCTGATATTCTTCAACCAGTAAATCCTGGTAATCCCTGCCAAAAACAGCATTAAACTCTTTGCTTATTTCGGATAAATACCCGACTGATTCTTTCATCGTTTCCTGGATGGCAAAACGCGTCTCCATATAATAATCCGGATCAGCCAAAAGCCCCATAGAAATCGGCTCGGCCGTGTCTAATTTGTACAAAGGCTTATACGCCGGTAAAAATTTATTTACTTTCTCCTGTTCGGGGATATCCACTGTTTCCATCCCGTGGGTCAGGATAAAACCATCCATACAAACCATCACCGGAAGCATTACCCGTTTATCTTCGGCCAAGCGGTAGGCGATCAGGTGGAAATCAACCACCTCCTGATTATCCTCGGCGTAAATCTGAAACCATCCGGCATCACGCAAAGATATGGAATCCTGCTGGTCGTTCCAAATGTTTATGGGAGCGCTTATGGCGCGATTGGCGCAGGTCATGACCACCGGCAGGCGCATTCCGGCAATATTAAAAACCACCTCCTGCATATAGAATAACCCTTGAGAGCTGGTAGCGGTATAAACGCGCACTCCGGTTGCCGAACCTCCTAAGACTACAGAAGCTGCGGAATGCTCGCTTTCCACGTTCACAAATTGCGAATTAAGTTCTTTGTTAGCCACCATCTGCGCAAGGTCTTCAACAATATGCGTTTGAGGTGTTATTGGATAAGCCGAGATTACACCGGGCGCAGTCGCCTTGATAATTTCCGCTATCGCGTGTGATCCCTCTACAAATTCTTTCATTTGCCCTCTTCTTTTGATTCTTCTGAAACCATCTCAATATCTTTTTTCGGACAGATATCCGCGCATAACCCGCAGCCCTTGCAATAAGTATAATCTACCGAAAAAGAATTCTTCTCTTTTCCGCGCACGCAACCCTCCGGGCAGATCATTAAACACATCCTGCAGGCAATACAATTCTTATGTAAATAATGCGGCCGCAGCAAAGTCCTCCAACTGCCGGTCTTGCTGCCTTTACTTTTTGCCGGATTTACGGTTAACGGTCCGAACATTTTATCCTTTTAGTTTATTTTTAACAAATTCAAAACCTTCTTTAACTGCCTGGATATTGCCTTCCTGGGCCTTACCCTTAAAACGATTTTTGACTACCGCGATAAGATTATCTAATTTTAATTCTCCGGTAGCCGCGGCGAATGCCCCGATTAAAGCGGTATTGCCTAACGGCCGGCCGATGTTTTTTAAAGCAATTTCATTAGCCGGGACTACAAAGACTTTTTGCTTGGCTTTTAATTTGGGCAGCTCCAGGTCTTCTTTGCCGTTAATAATCGCTACCCCATCATCCTTTAATCCGGAAAAACAGTTATAACCGCGCATAAGGGTCGGATCAACGATAATTACGTAGTCAGGCTCATAAATCTGGCTGCGCAGACGCACCGGGTCAGTATCTACGCGCACAAAGGCGTTCATCGGCGCCCCCATCCGGGCTGCTCCGAAGTTGGGAAAGGCATAAGGGTATTTACCTTCGTTAAAGTAGCTAAACCCTAACAATGCCGCGGTAGTGATTGCGCCCTGGCCGGCGCGGGCATGGATTCTGATTTCTTTCATATTATTCTTTCTTGTGCCACTGTGAAAATCGCCAAAAGCGATTTCTTGATTATATAGCTTATACTGGTTTTGTCAAATAGTTTATTTTTAGAAGTTTTTGCGGATAAAAACGCTGGTTTGGCCAAGCAGGCTTAAAATTCCTTCCGCCTTGAGGGGATCTAGGGTGCCTAAACCGCATGCCGGGCTGACCATCAGCCTTTCCAGCAGGAGGTTACGGTCAATTCCTTTCTTAACCAGTATATCTAAACCGGATTTTATCTTTTGCGCCAACATCTCCGGGCCCTGGCTGCTATTATAGCCCTGGGTCGGAATAATCCCCCAGCAGATAATCCCGCCTCTTTTTAAGAAACTGTTGAGATTATCCGCGTAAAGGACAAACCTCTCCTGAAATTCAAAAGCGTCAAAATTAATGATGTCGATATTTTCGGTATCCGTAAGCATGGACCAATCGGTATTTCCGCAGCAATGGATGCCGATCAGGCAACCCTTGGCTTTTAAACTATCCGTAAGCTCTAAAAAAGCATTAATTACATCGCTGCGGTTAACCGGAGTATAGGCAGAACCTACGGCGCTGAGAAACGGCTCATCAAAAAACATAATCATTTTCTTGCCGAATTTCTTGAATAAATCCAACTGCCAAAGCGCCTTCATGCTCAAGCCCTTAATCATCGCCTGCATCAAGACCGCATCATGTAAAATAGCTTTGCCGCCTAAATCGGTTATTCCGGAACAAAAGGTAAACGGGCCGGTAACCTGGCATTTGATAAATTCAATGCCGCTTAGGTCTATCTGGCCAAGCCGCTGATAAAATGCGTGCAAACCCCGGGCAAAATCCGGAGTAATCTTAAAATACTCCAGATCCTGGGAGATAATTTTTTCATAGAATAACTCCAGCTCTTTTTCCCTGTCGTAAGCGGCAAAACTTAAGCCATTGGCGCCCATCTTAAGCCCGGGCAGATTCTGGCTGAATTGCGCGATCATCCCCTCGCGCGCCTCGATCTTAGGCAGTTGCGGCCAAAAAGGCGCTGCGGGAAGATAACGTAAAATTAAATCTACCGCTTTTTGCGGATCAAGCAAAGGAAGGCTGCCGATACCCGTTGCCAGGCCTTTTATCTTAATCATACCTTTTCCCGCCTTAGCTTGCCTGTAGGATGTATCTGGACGATCTCTTCTACTTTTATTTTTAAAATTACAAACTGCTCGGAAGCAGCCATTTCATAAGCATTGTGGGCCCGGCCCTTCATAATTCCGTCGATAATCCTGGTCGTGGATAGATCTATTTCTTTACGCTCTAAATCAGTGAGCGCTAAATCATACTCCGGCCCGCTATCAATAATCTCCACTTTTCCGTTTATCTGATAACCCATAAGGGTATTATTATCGAGAAAAGAAAGCGAAACATGCGGATTGACCTGAAGGTTGCGAAAAGTCTGGCCGATAACATAATCGACCAGATAAATATAGCTGGCATCTACCTTCAATAAAAATTTAGGTGCCGCATTGGGCCTAGCATCCAAATCACAGGAGGCTGTGCTGATAAATTCCCGGGATTCAATAAGGGCCTTTATGGCTTTACTAATCATTTCTTGCCTTTAAATCCTTCCATCACGCTGTCAGCCAGGACATTGGCAAAAGCAGATTTAAAATCATAGACAGCATTAAAGTCATCCGGGGAATCGCCTTGCGCCTTAGCTAAGAGTTTTTTCTCGATCATACTAAAAACAATATTGCCGAAATCCCGCGTCTCTCTTATTCCCCAATACGTTAAAACACGGCTGGCCAGGGCCCCGTACTGGTTAATCGCGTAATCCCGCAGGCCAAAAGCAAGTTCGCCCCCGGAAACATGGGTTTTTCTCTTTAGCTTGTTTTGCGTGAAATTCAAGCCCTGCAGCACAAACTCATAGGCATCCGGTTTATACCTTTTGTCCTGATTACAGATTTCCTCAACTAAATCGTAAAATTTACCCATTATTCCCCTTAAACAATAACTTTTTATAATCCAACGGTAAGGCGTGCTGATCTGAAATTACGCGCCCGGATTTATCCATAAATACATATGTGGGCACCCCAATAACTTTATATTTATCCGCGACCAGCCCATCTCTGTCTAAAAGTATTCCGAAAGTAAGCGCATTACTCATAAAAAATCTCTGCACCTTATAATCCGGCTCTCCGATATTAACCGCAAAAACAGTTATCCCCTCTTTTTTCATCTGAGGATACATCTGGTTTAAAATCTTGATCTCCTTGCGGCAGTAGGGACACCAGGTAGTCCAGAAAAATAAGATTGTTGGCTTTCCGTTATAACTGGAAAGATCCACCGCTTTACCGTCTAAATCATTCAAGATAATATCTCCGGCAGAGGCTGTCTTGGAAAAACCTAAAACTAAGAGAATTAAAATAACCAACACCAGTATCCTGTTTTTTTTAAGAAATCCCACTAGAACCTCCTTATCGCCGTAATAATAAAATATACTCCCGATAAAACAATGACTGAGGCGCAAATTTTCTTGATTGTAATCATCCATTTACCGGGCTTAGGCAATCCGGTAAGGGCGGGCCCGAAAGTGCCGATAAAAATAAAAACCAAACCCATCCCGTAAGAAAAACAAAACAAGAGGAACGCCGCGTAAAATACGTTTTTGGTCAGCGCTAAATAAGCCAAAATCGAAGCCAAAATCGGGGTAAGGCAGGGTGAGATCATTAATCCTGAAACAAGGCCAAATAATAAAGCCGATAGATAGCTGCCTTTCCTGATGGCCGGGAGTTTTAAATGGGAAATAAAATTAAACTGCAATAAATCAAACATCGAAAGCCCGAAGATAAATATGACCACCCCCGAAATAAGGCTGACTGCGGGGCTGGAGCTAATTTTACCGAAAATACTGCCGGTTAACACCGCCAGGATCCCCAGAAAGGAATAAGTAATGGCAATGCCGCTAACATAAGAGAAGCTTAAGAAAAACCCCCTGGTCTTTGAATTTTGCGCGTGACCGACGATGTAGCCGGCGCTAATCGGGATAAGCGGATAGACGCAGGGCGTCAGGCTGGCCAAAAATCCGCCAAAGAAAGCAATGAAAAAATCAAATGGGCTGCCTAAGAGATGCATCGATCCACCTTAAATATGGCTTATTCCCGGAAATTACCGGAAGGGCGATAATCTCCGGTACTTTATAGCTGTGCAAGGACTTGACTAATTTGATAATTGAGGGCAATTTTTCTTTCTTGGATTTAATAACCAGCAAGGATTCTTTAACCCGGTCTATTTTAGCTTCCCAAAAAAACAGAGAATCGACTTTATCGATGATATTAACACAGGCGGCTAACTTTGCCTTAACCAGGCCAGCGGCAATAATTTGGCCTTCCTTTTTATCGGTTGCGGTAACCAAAATAACGATATACATTTTTTTATTATACCATATTCTCCTGGACTTTTATAGACCTGATCCTGCCCAGCTGCGCACAAAGGTCAAAAACCAAAGCCGGGTCTTCGGTAACCATATTCACCTGATAATTACAGCTTTCCTTCTGCTCCAGGGCTTGGCTTACTACCAAATCATTGCCAAACTCCGCCAGCGAGTTTTTAATAATTTTTGGCGAGCTGTCCTTGGCGTGTAAAATAAACTCTAGCGCGTATTTGGTTATCATTTGAGCATAATTACTGAAATCAAACGTCCGGCGCTTTTAGCCTCTTTACGAAAAGAAAAATAATTAGCATTATCGGAGAAAGTACAAAGCTTAGGATCAAAAATATTTTTTTCTTGAACTCCGCAGCCGGTTAACTGCCTCTGGTTGATTAAAACGATATCCATAAAAACCCGGCCGCTTCGCTTGATCAACCCGAAGGGAAAATTACTTTTAAAATCCTTCTCTACTTCAAAACAGCAGGAACGGATAGACGGGCCAAACCCAACCAGGAGACTTTGCGGCTGGCTGTCAAAGCTTTCCCGCATAACCCGGATGCCTTCGGCGCAGATATTCTTTTCGGTGCCGCGCCAACCCGCGTGTAAAATCGCAATCGCCGGACGCTTGGGGTCATAGATAAAAACCGACAGGCAATCCGCGGTTAATATCGCAATAGGCAGACCTCTCTTATCGGTAACAAAACCATCCGTATCGGCAAAAGAACTTTCATAATCCAAAGCCCCCCTGCCCTTGTTTTCTTCGGTTACATATTCAACATTTTTACCGTGCACCTGCTTAGCGCAGATCAAATCACGGTAATTAATACCGATGGCATCAAGAAATTTTATCCGGTTCTCCAAGGATGCGGCGGTATCCCCATAGCATAAAGACATATTCCCGTCCTGCCTTCTGCTAAAAGCCGCGGTTACCGAATTTAACCCGAATTTTTGTAATGGGTTATAAGGCTGCATCGATCTCCACCAGTTTATCGCGCGATTTTTTTCCGCTTTTAATCCTGAGTTGATATTTCTTTATTTTAAAATACTCGCTCAGCAAATCTATCAGCTGGCTGTTAGCCTGGCCATCACAGGCAGGCCTGGTCAGATGGACCTTCAAAACATTGCCTTTTTGTTCAACATGATTGCGGCTGGCCCGGGGGCAAACGCGGATATTAAAGATCATCGGTTAAATTTGCTTAATGCTCTATTTGTTTAGTATCCTGAATATTGGTCAGGCGTTCAGATACCTTTTCCAAGCGCTTCTGCGCGTCGCTATACTTGGTATTGGCATTGACCAGATGGCTGCCCAAAGTATTGAAATCTTCTTTGAATTTATCCGTTTCAATCGAAAGGGAAACTAAGCTTTTTAGAATTAACTTGGCATTCTCTTCAACTTTTAAGCCGCGTAAACCTAAACAGATTACCTGCAGATAGGCGTAAAATGTGTTCGGGGAAACAGGGATGACTTTCTTAGACATACTAAAAGAAAATATATCCTCTTTAATGATTACTTCGTAATAAACATTTTCAGCCGGGATATACATTAAGGCAAAATCATAAGTATTTTCATCGGGCAAAATATATTTTGCCGCGATTTCGTTAATCCGGTTTTTGATGTCCTGGATGAATTTTTTACGGAATGATTCTTTGGCCGGCTCATCGCTAGCCTCGATCATCTTCTGGAAATTCTCCAGGCTGAATTTAGCGTCAACCGGGACCAGCCGTTCGCCAAGCCGGATAACCGCATCAACTGTATCGGAATTTTTAAAACGATATTGGGCCTGATAATGCTCTTTAGGTAATACCTGGGAAAGCAAGTTCTCTAATAAAGTTTCTCCCATTGCCCCGCGGAACTTCGGGGCGCGCAGGAGCTCCTGAAGGCTGGAAATATCACGGCTAATAGCGATAATCTGCTTATTGGTCTCCTCTAATTTTCCCAGCTGCTCTTTTACGTTTCCAAAGGCAGAGGTGGCGCTGCCTAAATTCTGGCCAATGATCTTATTGGCCTCCTGCAGGGACTGGTTCATCTGATTCAGGCGCTCATTGACCTGGGAGGATATCTTCAGGACTATCCCGATGACCAAAACACCGATGACCAAAAATAATAAAACCGCAAGCCATTCCATAATTTATTAGTATAGCACCAGAAATATTATTCTTAAAGCAAATACTCCGGCCTTATCCTCTTGATACTTCTAAAAATATTAGTCTTGATATCCGGGCAATCCTTTTTCAACTCCTTGATCATTTCGGTAATCTTGGTGCGTTTGGAGGTAATCGAATTCGGGCAAGTACATTTATGATGCGGGAACTCCAACTCTTTGGCCGACTTTACGATTAAGTCCTCATCCACATAAGCCAGCGGACGGATAATGGTTATTGCCCCCTTAAAAAGCACCTGCTTGGGGTTCATTGACGAGATCTCGCCGTTAAAAAACATATTCATCAGGGTAGTTTCAATAATATCATCCTTATGATGGCCCAAAGCCAGCTTGGTGCAGGCAAAACGTTTGGTCACCTCAAAAAGCGCTTTGCGCCGGTTCCAGGAACACCAGAAACAAGAAATATCCTTACGGCTCTTGCCCTTTAATATATCTATTTTCTCGATATGATACTCTACCCCGATCTTCTTAAAATATTCGCCGAGGATTTTCGGATGATGGCAGGGATACCCCATATCCACGTGAACCGCTAAGAGTTCATATTTAACCGGCACGAATTTCTGCCTGTCCTTTAGAAATTTAAGCAGGGTCAGGCTATCCTTGCCGCCGGAGACAGCCACCGCTATTTTATCGCCGGCAGTAATCATCGCATAATCCATGATCGCCTTGCCCATACTCTTAGAAATATAATATTTGGCGCCTTGCAATGTTCCCATATATTTTTAGATTCTTCCGGAATCAGCAACCATCTTATGGATTTGCTGATTTAAAGGATGGCGGAGTAATTCCTCGAGGCTAAGCGGAAGCCTAAGCGACCAGTTCATTGGGCTGATCGTCCCCGGGACATTTATCCGGTACGCATAGGGATCGCCTTTAAAAATACCGGCTAAACTCAAATAATCGACTATTGAATTAATGCAAAATATTGCCTGGGAGCTTAAAATAAACTGGATTACCTTGACTAATAATTCTTCACTGGCAGCTTCGGCCATTGCGCCGGGGCAGCCCAGAATCTTCCAAAGTTTCTCTTTTTCTCTATAAGTATTTTCGTAAAGATCGATAAAATCACCTACCCCATCCCTATGCTTACCCAGTTCCCAAAGCAGCTTATCTACGGTATCGATCTCTTTTCTCCAGCGCAGGCGCCCATGCATTGAAAGGCCCGGATCAAAAAGTTTTAAACTGACTTTGGCAAAATCAATTTTCCGGTCATTGCACTTACGCCTAAACAAAGCTTCATCTACCGTACCTGCCTCATACTGCCACCAGGCCTTCCAGTTAGTCGTATCATGCGTAGAAAGCATGCTTACGGATAGCTGGCGGTACTCCTGCGGCAGGAGAAAATCATGCCGTTTATGCCAATCCTTGACCCAACGCTGGACATCATTTCCGGGTATTCCAAATTCCAGCAACGTATCCGTGCAACATTTAGGGATCACCCCTAAGTCTTCGGCGCAAAGCAGCATTTTTGTGTCTTGCACCAGAACGCTTAATATTTTTTGCCCATGCTGGCACCAAAGGCCCTCATCAAGAGGATCAAACTTTCCGTTTAGCCCGTGGTTTTCTTCCGGCTCATTATAAGGAATACTCCAGATACGGAAAAGCCCGACGACATGGTCAATGCGCAGGATATTATAGAACTCTTGGGCGTATTTTAATTTTTCTTTGATATAACGGTAATCGTCTTTAGAGATATTTTCCCAATTATAAATAGGCATCCCCCAGCGCTGCCCCTTGGCACAGTACATATCCGGCGGAGCTCCGGCGGCAAAATCAAGCTTGAAAAATTGCGGGTGGCTCCAGACATCGGCGCTGTCCCGGGAAACCAAAACCGGCAGGTCGCCTTTTATAAGAATATTATTTTTGGCGGCATATTCAGCTGCCTGCTTAAATTGTTTAAAAAGTACCCACTGCAGCCACATTTGAAAAGTCACCTCTTCGATGTTCTCCTGCTGGAAATCCTGTAATGCCTGCCGGAAGCGCTGCTTAAATCTTTCTCCCCATTCATACCAGGGCTTGCCCTGATGATGGTCTTTGAGCACTTTAAAAAGCGCAAAATCCATCAACCAATAAAAATTTTTGCGCTGGAATTCTTCAAAATCAAACGCCTGGCTTAAATCCTCTGCCAAATAGATATCCCAGAGCAGCCGCAACTTTTCTTCTTTTACCGTGTAATCAACCTGATCGGGGATGCCGGAAACCGGAGTAAATTTTTTATCTTTTAATTGGCCAAAACCTTTTAGGGAAATATAGGCGGGTTCCAGCGCGAAAGAACTTAAAGCATCATAAGGACAAAACACCGAACCGACTTCGTTCATCGGCAGCAGCTGGAGAATTGAGTTAGAGGTTAACTTTGCCCAATCGATAATCAGCTTTAAATCATCCAGATCCCCGATGCCAAAACTATCCTTTGAATACAGGCTAAATAACGGGATTAAAACTCCAGCGCGCTTTTTAAAACCGGCATTTTTCCAATTATCTTTGGATATGCTTTTGGAAAGGAAATCTTGAAGGTTTAATTCAGGCATAGCTTAAATTATCTTAAGGGCAGGATTAACTGAATTATCCTGTGTCCCCAAAATAAAGACAACAAAGCCGCTGTCGAAAGAAACGGGCCGTATGGTATAGTGTGGTCTTTTTTGGTAACCAGGGTTACGATACCAAAAACTATTCCTAAAAACGGGGCCAGGAAAAATGTAAGTAAAGCCATTTTCCAGCCCATAAACGCGCCGATCATCGCCAAGAGTTTTACATCCCCGCCGCCCATCGATTCGGTTTCTCCGCTGATTGCCGGGCGCTTCAGCAGCTTAAAATAAACCAGGTCAAAAATAGCGCCGGTCAAATAGATGATCCCGCCGCCGATGATAATACCCAATAAAGACCGCAGCATAGGAATAAAAGAAAATTTGAGCGGGCCGAAGGTAAAACCGGTTATGGAAACCATAATAAAACCGATAATCATGCCCCCTACCGATACTTCATCGGGAATAATCCGGTGGGGAATGTCCACGAAAGTGGCGATAATTAAACCCCAGAGCATAACCATAAACAAAAAGAAATTATAACTTAAGCCAAAATGATTAAACAGCGCTACCATCAAAAAAGCGGTTAACAGTTCAACCAAAGGATAACGCCAGGAGATCTTCTCTTTACAAAAACGGCACCTTCCCCCAAGCAGTATGAAACTTACCAGAGGAATATTATCATAACCGGGTATCCTCTTGCGGCATTTCGGGCAATGCGAACGCGGCCAGACCACGGATTCGCTTTTAGGCATACGATGGATGCAAACGTTTAAAAAACTTCCGACAATAGAACCAAAAATAAAAACAATTATTTTGGCAATCATGATTTCTTTACTCCTTTCAAAAGCGCCTCTTGCATCGTCTTAATCGGGGCTTTTCTACCGCTGAAATGCTCGAAAGCAAAAACCCCCTGGTATAAAAGCATGCCTAAGCCATTAGAAAAATTTAAATTGCGCTCTTTAGCCAAAGAAATGAGCTTAGTTTCGGGGGGATTATAGATAAGATCATAGACAAATAAACCTTTATGCAAATCTTGAGGATCAACCAGGCAGGGATCCGCCGGGCGCATCCCCACCGGAGAAGCATTAATTAACAGATCCTTATCCGCTATTTCCAAGTCTTCGATGCGCATGGCAACGTTGAATTTAGTTTTAGGAAAAACGGAGTTTAATTTTTTAAAAAGGCTCAAGCTCTTAAACTTGTCAATATCATAAATACAAAGTTCCTTGATTTTCATCTTGGCTAAGGCAAAACAAACCGCTTTAGAGGCTCCGCCTGCGCCGATTATCGCAACCTTGCCGGACCTAACCTTCAATTCCTTAAGATGCGCGCTGAATCCCAGGTAATCCGTGTTAAAGCCTTTTAATTTAGCGCCCCTATCCACCACCACGGTATTAGCCGCGCCAATCTCCTTTACAGCCAAAGACCGGCTGTTTAAAAAATCGAGGATGTCTTCTTTATAGGGATAAGTAACATTAAAACCCCGGATATTATTTTTCTTTAAATTGCTTAAGAAATTTCCTAATTCTTCGGGCTTTAACTCAAATAACTTATATTTGGCATTTATTTTCAATTTAGAAAACGCGGCATTGTGCATACAAGGAGAGAGGCTGTGTTTGACGGGAAAACCTACTAAACCGTAAAGTCTCGGTTTTAAGGGTTTTAAGGTCATTTATTTTCGAGTTTGTTTGCGGCATCAATGTACGCCTTGACCGCCGCTTCGATAATATCCGTGCTTGAGCCGCGTCCGCTGACAATAGAATCTTTTACCTTTAGCCTGAGGCTAACCTGGCCCAAAGCATCCTTTCCGGAGGTAACCGCCTCCAGGCGAAAATCTTCCAGTTTTGCTTTATAACCGGTGATCTTATCGATGGCTTTAAAACAGGCATCCACCGGGCCGTCACCGGAAGAAACTCCGGATATATCTTTACCGCCTTTAATCAATATAACCTGGGCCCGAGGCTTAATCTTGGTGCCGGAATTAATTTCAAAACTATCCAGCTTCCAGACAGGCTTGGCAACGCGGATTTCATCCTCGACAATCGCCCTGAGATCTTCATCAAAAATATCTTTTTTCTTATCGGATAAATCTTTAAAGCGGACAAAAGCTTTATCCACCTGGTCCTTGTTTAAATGAAAACCTAATTTTATCAATCTTTCATTAAAAGCGTGCCGGCCGGAATGCTTGCCCAAAACCATCCCCTCGACGACAAAGCCCACGTCTTCACCGCGGATAATTTCATAAGTAGAACGCTCCTTAAGCACGCCATCCTGATGGATGCCGGACTCATGCCTGAAGGCATTGCCTCCGACAATAGCTTTATTCGGAGCGACCGCAAAACCGGTAAGCTTGCTTACCAGGCGGCTGGCCTTATAAATATTCTTTTTATTTATACCGGTTTTTAAACCGCAATATACGTCTTTGCGCGTATCAATGCTCATCACGATTTCTTCAAGAGAAGCGTTCCCGGCGCGTTCTCCGATGCCGTTAATCGTGCATTCCACCTGCCGGGCGCCGTTTTTGACCGCCGACAAAGAATTAGCAACTGCTAAACCTAAATCATTGTGGCAATGCACGGAGATAACCGCCTTATCGATATTAGGGACATTGTTCTTGATTGCCTGGATCAGCCTGCCGCATTCTTCAGGCTCGCTGTAACCTACCGTATCCGGGATATTCACGGTAGTTGCCCCGGCTTTGATTACCGCTTCCACCACCTGAAAAAGAAAATCTTTTTCCGTGCGCGAGGCATCCTCCGGAGAAAATTCGATATCCGGACAAAATTTTTTGGCATAGCTTACCGACTCCACAGCCAGGCGGATAATTTCATCTTCGGCTTTTTTTAGCTTATATTGCATATGGATTTTCGATGTCGCCAAAAACACGTGGATCCGCGGCCTGCGGGCAGGTTTAGTTGCTTCTACCGCCGCATCGATATCTTTTTTGATTGCCCGGGCCAGGCCACAGATAATCGGAAGCTTAATGCTTTTGGCTACCGCCTCTACCGCGGCAAAATCACCCTTGGAAGAAATGGGAAATCCCGCCTCAATAACATCGACTCCCAGATTTTCCAGAGCCCAGGCCACCTCCAGCTTTTCTTTATGATTCAAAGAAGCCCCCGGCGCCTGCTCCCCGTCCCTTAAAGTTGTATCGAATATAATTATTTCCTCTGACATAACCTATTTTAGCACAAGTGAACTAACTGTTGCCTGGAACTCCTTTAAATTATCATCGAAATTGGCTGTTGTGCCGCTGCAATAAAGAAAATATGCGGTATTATTCTTTATAAAAATATAAACTGAGTTCTTCAAATTACTTTCAAGGCGGCCTTTATAATCTCCCACGCTTATATCTTTACCGCCTTCGAATATAAAATTTACCCCCTCTTGGCCATCGTGTGTAAATATCGCTGGCTCTTTTATGATTTTCAAATCTTTAAAAATTGTTTTTAAGCTTAAAACTTGAGCGTTTGCGACTTCCAGCGGTGTTTTAAATTTTGTAAGTGCCAACGGCCCGGCCACCAGAGAAATAAAACATTCATTTGGCGAGTTAAGCGGGTTTGGGCTAAATACCACCAAAGGCCCGGATCGATTGGTTTCTTTAGACGTAGCAAACCAGCCTTGCGGACCGGTTATCCTTATTCCCAATTCTTTATTTTCGTAAGTAAACGGCCTTTTAGACTGATCTTGGGCTATTGCCGAAGACAAGAAAAGTAAAAAGAAAAAACCGCTTATTATAAAAATCTTTTTTTTCTTGTTGAACATATTTATTATATATCATTAGGCTTATAAACTACTTCTTCATCCAGGGCATCATTTCCCTTAATTGCTTCCCGACTTTTTCAATGAGATGGTCATCGCCGGCTTTGATTAAGCTGTCAAAACTCTTGCGGCCGGTTTCATTTTCCTTAATCCATTCTCTGGCGAATTTTCCGGATTTAATTTCCTTAAGAATTTTTTGCATTTCCTTGCGCGTTTTTTGCGTGATGATCCTGGGCCCGCGGGTTAAATCACCGTAACAGGCGGTATTGGAAACTCCCCGGCGCATCCCGGAAATACCGCGTTCCTGGATAAGGTCGGTGATCAACTTTAACTCGTGTAAAACCTCAAAATAAGCAATCTCCGGCTGATAGCCGGCGTCAATTAAAGTATCAAAACCGGCTTTAATCAGTTCACTGACTCCGCCGCAGAGCACTGCCTGCTCACCAAAAAGATCAGTCTCGGTCTCCTCATCAAAAGTCGTTTCAATTACGCCTGCGGTTGTGGCCTTAAGTGCTTTGGCGTAAGCCAACGCTAAATTTTTTGCCTGGCCGCTGGCATCCTGATAAATCGCGATTAATGAAGGCACGCCTTTGCCCTCTTCATACATTTTCCTCACTAAAGCCCCGGGGCCTTTGGGCGCCACCATAAATACGTCGACATTCTTCGGAGGCTTAATTTGCTTAAAACGGATATTAAAACCGTGAGAAAAACAAAGCGCCTTGCTTTTTTTTAAATTCGGCTTGATTGATTCCTGATAAACTTTGGCCTGCACATGGTCCTGGGTAAGGATCTGGATGATGTCGGCAGCTTTTGCCGCTTCGGCGGCGCTAACCGGAGTAAATCCATCTTTCTTTGCCTGTTCAAAATTAGGAGTGCCTTGCATTTCAGAAACTACCACCCTGACCCCTGAATCGCGTAAACATAAGGATTGGCCGCGGCCCTGTATGCCATAACCGATAATGGCGACGGTTTTATCCTTTAGTAAATTTAAATCCGCGTCTTTGTCATAATAAATCTTAGCCATTGCTAAACCTCCCTTTTATTAGGGACAGCGACCATTTTTACAAAAATGGTCGCTGTCCCTAATTAATTACTCGATTGCCAATTTTCCTGTCCTGACTAACTCCTTGATCCCGAATTTATTCAACTCTTCCAAAAGCGCTTTTATCTGATGCTCATCCCCCACCGCCTCGACAATGGCGGTATCGGCTTTATGCTGAATGATCTTGCCCACGAACTTATCAAAGATCGCCTCAAGTTTAGGTTTATCCTTTGGCGCGTAATTTATCTTTGCCAAAACCAGTTCGCGGTCGATATGTTCCTTCTTGGTAAAATCCGTAACCGTAATCACGTCGATTAATTTATTCAACTGTTTATTGATTTGCTCTAAAACTTTCTCATCGCGAGCCTCAACTACAATAGTCATATAGGATATGGAAGGATCTAAAGTTTCACTAACCGCTAAAGACGCGATATTATAGCCTCGGGCGCTAAAAAGCCCGGCCACCCGCGCTAATACGCCGAATTTATTCTCAACTAATACTGATATGGTATGGCGCATTATGCTAATCCTTCAATCATTTCGTTTATCGCTTTTCCCGCCGGGACCATCGGATAAACATTCTCTTGCGGCTCGATACGGAAATCGATAAACACGGTATTATCCGTCTCTATTGCTTTCTGTAATGCCGCGCGGACTTCGGTTTTTTTGGTTACCCGGATCCCTACCGCTCCATAACTCTGCGCCAGCATTACATAATCCGGGCTGGAAATCGGGGTGAAAGAATAACGTTTCTTGTAAAATAATTCCTGCCATTGCCTGACCATGCCCAGAAACCCGTTATTAAATATTAATACTTTCACATTTATTTTGTTAGCCACGCAAGTACCCAGCTCCTGGATATTCATCTGAATCGAACCGTCTCCGGCAATATTAAAAACTTCTTTTTCCGGGCAGCCTAATTTCGCGCCCATTGCCGCGGGAAATCCAAACCCCATTGTCCCCAATCCGCCGCTTGAAATAAATGTACGGGGAGTTAGGTATTTATACCATTGGCATGCCCACATCTGGCTCTGGCCTACTTCGGTGCAAATTACCGCCTCCCCTTTAGTTAAATCCCAAAGCTGCTCAAGGATATACTGCGGCTTAATCATCGCGCTATCATCTTTATAAGTCAATGGGTGCTTCTTTTTCCAGGCTCCCACCGTTTTAAACCATTCCGCGGTATCCGGAAGCTTCTTAATTTCAGTAATGAGCTGCTTAAGAATATTCTTGGCGTCTCCGACGATCGGCACATCTACCCGGATATTTTTACTAATCGATGAAGGATCAATATCAATATGGATAATTTTTGCCCCGGGAGCAAACGCGTCTAACCTGCCGGTTACCCGGTCATCAAAACGCGCTCCTATGGCAATGATTAAATCCGATTCCATGACCGCGTGGTTAGCGTAGGCAGTGCCATGCATACCCAGCATGCCTAAGAATAATTTATGCGTTCCGCAGAAACCGCCTAATCCCATAAAAGTAGTGGTTACCGGTGCCTGGATTTTCTCCGCCAGTTTTTTTAATTCCAGGTCCGCTCCGGAAGTAATTATCCCGCCGCCGGCGTAAATAATCGGTTTCTTGCTGTCCGAAATTAATTTTGCCGCTTTCTTAATCTGTCCCGGATGGCCGAAATAAGTCGGCTGGTAACTGCGTATATTTATTTTTTCCGGCCAAATAAATTCCGTCTCCGCCCTCTGAATATCCACGGGAATATCAATAAGCACCGGGCCCGGCCGTCCGCTTGAGGCAATATAAAACGCCTCAGCGATGATCCGCGCTAAATCCCTAACATCTTTAACTAGAAAATTATGTTTGGTTATGGGACGGGTAATTCCGGTTACATCTGCTTCCTGAAAAGCGTCATTGCCGATTAAATGCGTGCCAACCTGGCCGGTTATGGCGACCATCGGAATTGAATCCATATAAGCAGTAGCAATTCCTGTGACAAGGTTCGTCGCGCCCGGGCCGCTGGTAGCCAGGCAAACTCCCACTTTACCGGTTGAGCGGGCATAGCCATCCGCGGCGTGCGCGGCTCCCTGTTCGTGCCGGGTTAAAATAAATTTAATATCGAAATCATAAAGCTGGTCAAATATAGGTAAAACCTGGCCCCCGGGATAACCAAAGATTACCTCAGCCCCCGCCCGCTTTAAAGATTCTAATAATATCCTTGCGCCAACCATCTTACTTTAATATCGCTCCTTTATCCGCTGAAGTCACTAACCTGGAATAACGGGACAAATATCCAGTCTTAATTTTTGGCTCAACCGGTTTCCAGCCCTTAAATCTTTTGCCTATCTCACCCTTACTTAATTTGACTTCAAGTTTGCGATTTGGAATATCAATGTTTAACATATCACCGTCTTTAATAATCGCAATCGGCCCGCCTGCCGAAGCCTCCGGCGAGATATGGCCAATACAGGGGCCTTTGGTCCCGCCTGAAAAACGGCCATCGGTAATTAAGGCCACCGAATCGCTCAAACCCAATCCTACAATCGCCGCCGTAGGAGCCAGCATCTCCCGCATTCCCGGGCCGCCGGCAGGCCCTTCATAACGGATAACAATGCAATCGCCTTTTTTGATTTTATTATTCATGATCGCCCGCATTGCTTCTTCTTCACGGTTAAATACGCGGGCCCGGCCGCTAAACTTCATCATCTTCGCACTCACCCCGGACTGCTTGACCACCGCGCCGTTTGGCGCGATATTACCGTATAGAACTGCAATGCCGCCTTGTTTATGATAGGCGCCGGAGAAAGGACGAATTACCTCCTCATCAAAAATAGTCGCGCTAGCGGCGATCGCAAATGTTTTCTGGCCGTTTACATTTAAAGTATTATTCAATTTGGATTTTAATCTTTTTAATACCGCCGGAATCCCGCCGGCATATTCCAGATCCTCCATAAAATGCTCGCCTGCCGGTTCAATGTTAGTGATATGCGGCACACTCTTGCTGATTTTATCAAATGTCTTTAAATCCAAATCAATACCGGCTTCATGGGCAATGCTCATTAAATGCAGGACAGTATTACTTGAACCGCCTAAGGCCATATCCACCACAATAGCATTTTCTAAAGATTCCCTGGTAATGATATCGCTTGGCTTAATATTTTTCTTCACCAACTCCACAATCCGCTCACCGCTGGCCTGGGCAATCCTACGTTTCTTGGCCGAGCCTGCCAAAGCTGTGCCACAACCGGGAATAGACATACCCATAGTCTCAGTTAAACAGGCCATAGTATTGGCAGTATATAGCCCCTGACATGAACCCTGGCCCGGGCAAGCTTCCATCTCTAAACATGAAAGTTCCGCCCCAGAGATATCGCCTTTCTTTGCCCTGGCCATTCCTTCAAAGGTATCGTGCACAAAAGCTAATTTTCTTTTATTGAACCTGCCGGAGAGCATCGGGCCGGCAGTAACGATAATTGCCGGAATATTCAGGCGCCTGGCCCCCATGAGCATACCCGGAGTAATTTTATCGCAGTTAGTCAAACAAATAATTCCGTCTAATTGGTGGGCGTTACAAACTGTTTCAATAGTATCGGCGACAATCTCGCGTAAAGCCAAAGGATAACACATACCCAAATGCCCCATCGCGATCCCATCGCAGATACCCGGCACCCCGAATAAAAACGGCACGCCTCCGCCATAACAGACCCCGCGCTCAATAAATCTTTCCAAATCGCGCATCCCGACATGGCCGGGGATAAGATCAGTAAATGATGAGGCTACGCCGATAAACGGACGGCCTAAATCTTTTCTAGACAGGCCGGTAGCGTGCAAAAGCGCCCGATGCGGCACTCTATCTAAACCTTTTTTAATCTGGTCTGAACGCATAAGTTCTCTCCCTATTAGTCAGCACCTTCTCCGTCATGAACTACTCCGGGGGCATCCTTTCGTTTACGCGTAATTACCCGCTTTAAGGTAATATATTTATCTACAAGCGCGCGGTTGTTTACCGCGCCAAGCTGCTTAAAAAGAAAATCAAACTTGGCTTCGATCTCCGCGGCGATTTTATCACGTAAATCCTGCGCTAAAGACATGATCTCTTTCTTAAACGGCCCTAACGCCTTTTTACGGGCTTTATAAAAAAATTGTTCTTCGGTTTCTCCTTCTTTTCGCTCATTGGCAGCATTAACCTTTAACCACTCATAAATCTTATTCTTTAAATCCGCGGGAAAGTATTTGCTGTCAAACATCATATTCTGGAATCCGGTTGCCAAATGCACTTCCAAGGTGTTGTTCTCCGGGAATTTATGGAACATTTCTTCCGGTAAAGTAGAAGCGCCGTGCTGCACTGCTCCGCCGATGCCGAATTCTTTTTGGGCAATACCGGAAAGAGTATTTAAGGTACCGAAATCAAGTTTGACCTCGGCGATCGAGCCATCGGCCTTAACTACTCCGCCGTGGCTGGTCCCGGTCTGAACCGAGATCTTGCTTATACCGACTAAGCCTTTGCGTAACCTTTCTTTATAGCCTTCCATAAAGGCGCGCAGGTCTTCGGCGGTTGAATTCTGATGCCCTACCTCGCCAATCTCCCCGCCCACCGAAACCGTTATGCCTTTAGGTTGGATGCGGCGGATAAACTGGGTTAATTTCGCGCAGGACTCATAATTATCCTTCTGCTGTTTCTTAATATCCTTTTTAGATAAATCCACCAGCGTCGAGGAATCGATATCGATGTTGTAGAAACCACCGTCAATGCTGTCGGCGATCATACTTTGCAGCGCCTCCAGCTCTTTATCCGGATTCTCCTGGAATTTCTTGGCATTAACCTGGCAATGATCAGCCTGGATAAATACCGGCCCGCTATAATTCTCCTTTATTGCCGCAGCCAGAACAACCGAAGTGTATTCAACCGGCGCTTGGGCCGTATAACCCATTTCAGATTTGGCAATCTCAAAAATAAATGCCCCGGAGTTATTCTTCTTGGCTGTTCTGAATATCGCCCGGGCTAAATCATAGGTCATACTGCGCAGGTTCATCGCCGGCACGGTAAAGGCGCTAAATTCACCCCTGCCGCGGGCGATATAAAGCTCATGAATACTGGAAGGATAAATTCCTTTTTTATAGGCGATACCTAGGATCTTCTCGGCTAATTTCTTTTTTAGGATTACATCGTCGGTCAAGATTAAATCCATTACAACCTTATCAATTTCAAGCGGCTTTCTTCCCATTTTGATTCATCTCCTTGCCCACAAGGGCACACCCGCATTATAATCCGCCACGAGGCGGATACTGGCGCAATTCAATTAAGCGCCAGGTAGCGCGGGGCGCTATCAAGTGAGCGCTTTAATTAAATTGTAAAAATTATTCACCTTTAATTCTTTTTTTCTTATGGCAATCTCAAAATTAACTTCGGTGATTTTTCCGCCGGTTAGCCCTAAAGCAATATCGGTTTTACCCGCAAGCAGACAATCAACCGCCGCCTTACCAAGACTTAAAGCCATATCCCGGCTAAAAGCCGTCGGACGGCCGCCTCTTTGCACATGGCCTAAAACTACTGTGCGGGTTTCTAATCCGGTCATATCGGTAATTTGTCTGGCAAGGTCATCGGCCTTACCCGCTCCTTCAGCCAGCACGATAATCCAGCTCATTTTTCCGATCAGATTACCATGCACGATATCATGGCAAATCATGTTAAGATCTAATTCCTTCTCCGGAATGATTACATCCTCGCATCCTCCGGCAAGGGCAACGGTCAAAGCAATAAAACCTGATTCCCTGCCCATTACCTCAACCACAAAGATCCGCTCCATACTGGTTGCGGTATCGCGAATCTTATCAATAGCATCCAGGGCGGTATTGATTGCCGTATCCGTGCCGATAGTATAGTCTATACCATTGACATCATTATCAATAGAAGCCGCTATTCCAATACAAGGAATATTGTATTTCTTATAAAACTCATGGGCAGCGGCAAAAGAACCATTGCCGCCGATAACAACCAAGCCATCAATATTATTTTTCTTAATTGTTGCATATGCCCGCTTCTGCCCCTCTTCAGTCCGAAACTCCGAACAGCGGGCAGTTTTTAAAACCGTCCCGCCCTGGCCGATAATGCCGGAGACAGAACGCTGATTTAAAATTTTTAACTCCTCGTTAATTAACCCCCACCATCCGCGAAAAACACCCATTACTTCCAGTTTTTGATTAATTCCATAACGGACCACGGAACGGATTGCCGGATTCATCCCCGGGGCATCGCCGCCGGTAGTCAAAACCGCGATTTTTTTCATCAAGTACCCATCTCCCAGCTGGCTAGATATTTTCTCTGCTCCGCGGTCAAGGTATCAATCGCAATCCCCATCGACTGAAGTTTGAGCTTGGCGATATTTTTATCGATATCTTCCGGAACAGTATAAACCTGTTTTTTTAATTTGCGGTAATTTTTAGCCATATATTCGGCAGAAAGAGCCTGGTTGGCAAAAGACATATCCATAACGCTGGCCGGATGGCCTTCGGCTGCGGCTAAATTAATCAAACGGCCTTCCCCTAAAACATAAATTTTGCGATTATTTTTTAAGGTATATTCGTCAACAAAATCCCGGGTTGCCCGCTTGGATTTGGAGATGCTGGCTAAACCCGGAATATCGATCTCAACATTAAAATGGCCGGAGTTAGCGACAATTGCCCCGTCCTTCATTAGGCCAAAGTGCTCTTTACGGATAACATTGATATCACCGGTGACCGTAATAAAAATATCCCCTATTTTGGCGGCTTTTTTAATCGGCATAACTTCAAAGCCGTCCATCGTGGCCTCCAGAGCCCGCAGAGGATCAACTTCAATAACAATTACTTTGGCTCCCATTCCTTTTGCGCGCATCGCCGTGCCTTTACCGCACCAACCGTAACCGCAGACTACAAAATTAGACCCGGCAATTAATTTATTGGTTGAACGGATGACCCCGTCAAGCGTAGACTGTCCTGTGCCGTAACGGTTATCAAAAAGATGTTTGGTTTGCGCGTCATTAACCGCAATTATCGGATAGCGTAACTTTCCTTCCTGCGCCAAAGCGCGCAGGCGGATGACTCCGGTAGTTGTCTCTTCGGTTCCTCCGATAATATTAGCATGCATCCCGGATGGACGCTGATGAATGGTACTCACCAGGTCGGCGCCGTCATCCATAGTAATATCCGGCTTTACCGCGAGGGCGGATTTCAAATGCAGGTAATAAGTTTTGGTATCTTCGCCCTTAATGGCGAAAACAGCCACCTTTAAATCTTTTACTAAAGAAGCAGCTACATCATCCTGGGTCGAAAGAGGATTGGATGCGCAAAGATACGCCTCTGCCCCGCCTGATTTTAAGACATCCGCCAATACCGCGGTCTCAGTGGTAACATGCAGGCAACAGGCAACCTTTAGCCCCTTTAAAGGCTTCTCTTTTAAAAACTTTTGTTTGATTAAACCAAGCACAGGCATATTTTTAGAGGCCCACTCAATCCTTAGAGCGCCTTTCTTAGCTAACTTTATATCTTTAATATCGTATTTCATTACTTATCCTCTCTTGCCCGCACGGGCACACCCGCGCAATTCCTTATAAGCGCGGGGTGTCATTATAAACAACTGGCTTGCTTTTTCAAAATTTGCACCTTGTCCGCCTTCTCCCACAGAAATTCCGGCTCCGGCCTGCCAAAATGCCCGTAGCTGGCGGTCTTCCTATATATGGGGCGGCGTAACCTCAATGAATCAATAATTCCTTTAGGCCTAAGCTGGAAATTCTGCCTAACCAGCTTAACCAAAGCCTCCTCCGGAACAACCGATGTCCCTTCGGTCTTGACCATAACCGACAAAGGATCCGCGTGGCCGATCACATAAGCAAGCTGAATAAGGCATTTATCCGCCAGACCGGCTGCCACGATATTTTTAGCGATATAACGGCACATATACGCTGCGGATCGGTCAACTTTAGTCGGATCCTTGCCGGAAAATGCCCCGCCGCCATGCGCAACTGCTCCGCCATAAGTATCCACAATTATTTTTCTTCCGGTCATACCCGTATCGGATTGCGGCCCGCCGACTACAAATTTACCCGTCTGATTAACATAATATTTGGTACCTTTATCCACCCAGCCGCGAAGTACGGGTCCGGCAACCTGGCGGATAATCTCCTGGCGCGCTTTTTCAGTAATACGTTTGCCGCTTCGATCCAAGATATCCTCGGTATGCTGTGAAGCTAAAACTACCGAATCAACCCGCACGGGTTTACCACAATCATACTCAACAGTAACCTGGGTTTTGCCGTCCGGGCCAAGATATTTTAAAATATTATTTTTACGGACCTCGGTCAAGCGCATCGCCAGCTTCTGCGCTAACATCAAAGCCAGCGGCATTAATTCCTCGGTCTCATTACAAGCATAACCAAACATTATCCCCTGGTCTCCGGCTCCGCCGACATCAACCCCTTGCGATATATCCGGTGACTGGGAATGGATGGCATTAAGAATAGCGCAGGTATGAAAATCAAACCCGTATTTAGGATGATTATAACCTATTTCTTCAATTATCTTCCTGCCTATATCATGCACATGTATAAAACCGCGCGTGGTAATTTCACCCCCCACGATCAAAAGCCCCATGGTTACGTAAGTTTCGCAGGCTACGCGCGAATAAGGATCACTTTTTAAACAGGCATCCAGGACCCCATCTGAGATCTGATCACATAACTTATCCGGATGGCCTTCGGTTACTGACTCTGAAGTAAAATAAAACTTCGACGCCGACATTTCTCCTCCTAAATTATTGGGCAAAAATTTTTTTTGCCGCGTTTAAATACTTGTAATCACCGATATCAAACCAGGAACCGCCAAATACATACCCATAAACATCTACCTTATCTTTAAGCCAGGCGATATAGCTACCGGTGGCATCAACCCTATTGGCTTTTTTATTTTGGATATACTGCCTAACCAGGCTTAAATGATCTTTAGGTATATAATACAGGCACATGGCTACCAGGGAACTCTGCGGTTTTCTGGGTTTTTCTTCAAAACTAATTACTCTCTTGCGGTTATCCAGTTTAACTACCCCATAACGGCTGGCATCCTTCTTCTGCCCTAGCGCATATAAACCCAGGCTTACAGCCGGCCTTCTTTTTACGGAAGAACCCAGGAACCCCTTCAAAGAACCACTGAATAAATTATCACCGCCGATTACCAGAAGATCTTCCCGGACCTTCTGCCTTTTAACCACAAAATTTATATCTCCGATAGCTCCCAGCCTATCCCGGTTATTTTTAGTCAGGTCATCGATCAGCGTAATTTTCTTGGACGATTTAACTGATTTTACCCACTGACGAAAGTTAAGAATAAATTTCCTGTTGGTTACGATATAAATTTCATCAACACCGGAAATCGCGTTTAATTTGTCAACGATATAATTTATAATCGGCCTGCCTTTTACCTCTAAAAGCGGCTTAGGGTACTTTTTGGTTAAAGGGTAGAGCCGGGTTGCGTATCCGGCAGCTAAAATCAACGCCTTCACTTATCCCCCTCTACAAAGCTTCGGGGGATTTCGCCAGACAGAAACTTTAAGGTACTCATTTTAAAATCTCCGCCAGTTTATTTTGAGCAAACTCCTCTACCTGGGTGCCGGTTAAAAGCTTCATCGCCTCATTGGCAAATCCCTGCGCGCCTTTAAATCCAACAGCGCGGATTATATATTTTAGCTCCGGGATAATCTGCGGCGGCATACTAAACTCATCAAGCCCCAGGCCCAAGAGAATGAGCGCCAAGGACGGATCCCCGGCCATCTCTCCGCACATCGCTACTTTAATTTTAGCATTATGGGCGGCATCAATAATGTTCTTGACTAACCTTAAGATTGCCGGATGCGCCGGCTCATAAAGATAGGCGACTTTTTCATTGGCCCGATCAACTGCCAAAGAGTACTGAATTAGGTCATTAGTGCCAATACTGAAGAAATCCGCCTCCTTAGCTAAAATATCGGCGGTCATTGCCGCCGAAGGGACTTCAATCATTACCCCCACCCGGATTTGGTCGTTAAAAGCCAAACCATTCTTCCTTAGCTCCTCTTTGGCTTCATCAAGCAGGAGATTGGCTTGGCGCAACTCATCTATCCCGGAAATCATAGGATACATTAGTTTAAGATTACCGTGCACTGAAGCCCTAAGAATTGCCCGTAACTGCAGTTTAAATATATCCGGCCGCGCCAGGCAAAATCTAATCGCCCTCCAGCCTAAAAATGGCTGCATCTCATACGGAATTTTAAACTGGGATAGAAATTTATCTCCTCCGATATCCAGGGTACGAATCACTACCGAATGCGGATTCATCGCTTGGGCAACATATTTATAAGCCTGATAATGCTCTTCTTCAGTGGGTGAATCCTTGCGATTCATGTAAAAAAACTCTGTGCGATAAAGCCCAATACCTTCGCTGCCATGCAGTTTAACTGAAGACACCTCATCGGGAAATTCAATATTGGCGCTTACCATAACCACCCTGCCATCAGTGGTAATTGCCGGCAGGTCTTTAACCGACAGGAATCTTTCCGCGATACCTTTTAATTTCTCAAGTTTCTGGCGATAACTCCTAAGCGTTTCCTCATCCGGATCAATAATCACTATGCCCATACTGCCATCGACAATAAGGATGTCTCCCGGATTAACCTTGGCGGTAATTGTTTCCAAACCCACTACCGCCGGTATTTCAAGGGATTTGGCCATAATGGCGGTATGCGAAGTTTTTCCTCCGATATCGGTAACAAAAGCAGCGACATTCTTAGTATGCATTGCCGCGGTATCCGAAGGAGAAAGGTCATGGGCGACAATGATCGCTTTTTCTTTAATATCTTCCAAAACCTTCTTCTCTTTACCTAAAAGGTTCCTTAATATCCTCCTGCCGACATCATTAATATCGGCAATGCGCTCCTTAAGGTATTCATCCTCGATTTTCAAGAAGACACCGATATATTTTTTCAAAACTTCCGAGAAAACATAGGCAACATTAAGCTGCTCCTTCTTCAGGCGGGAGATAACCTCTTCAATGAGCATCCGATCTTCCAAAACCAGAAGGTGCGCATCAAAGATCTGAGCTTCCTCCTGGCCCATATCCGAGCTGATCCTCTTTTGCAGTTCGATAATTTCGCGGCGGGTCTTAATCAGCGCTTCTTCGAAAAGCTGGATCTGCGCGGGGATATCTTCCCACTTGATTGCTTCCCGCAGGACAATAAACTCCTCGCTTCCGATTTTATAAACCGGCCCGATACTTATGCCGCTGGCAGCCGCTATTCCCTTTAGTTGAATCATAATTCTTCCTCGCTGCTAATTATCTTCTCTAATTCTTCCAATGCTTTCTCCGCATCAGCCCCGTCTGCTTCAATAATGATCAAACTGCCCTTTTCCGCTCCAAGCATAAGAATACCCATTATGGATTTACCGTTGACCTCTTCAGCATCACGGCGCACGGTAATCCGCGCGTCAAATTTATTGGCTACCTGCACGAATATGGCGGCCGGCCGGGCATGCAACCCTTGTTTATTCTTTACGACTAGTTCTTTTTTAATTAAACCCATGCTTAGATCTCTTCAATAAAACTTAAAATAATTTTTGCTAACTTTTCCGGGTCATGCCGGATTACCCCGTCTACAATCATGCCGAAATCTTCCTCGACCACCCGGTAACCAACTCCCTCTACCTTCTTACGGTCGTTAGTTACAATGACCGATTTATCTTTGGAATAGCGCCCCAGGATTTCCTGCGGCACCTCTCCATTATTCACCAGGCAATAATCCAGGATGCGGACGTGGCTATGTTTTACCAAAGCCTTAATATGATCGGAAACGCTGTAGCCATCGGTCTCGCCAGACTGAGTCATCATATTACAAACATAAACCTTTAATGCCTCAGACTCGGCAATTTCCTTGGTTATCTCCTTAATTAAGAGATTGGGAATTATGCTCGTATATAAAGAACCCGGCCCTAGAATAATAATCTGCGCTTCCCTGATTGCCTTTAAGGCATCTTGGGTGGCCGGCGGCTGTTCGGGAGTAAGGTTGACCCGGTTAATCGCCTTCCTGGCCCTGGGAATCTGGTCTTCTCCGATCACTGTTGAACCATCATTAAAATGGGCCACCAGCGTGACATCCTCAAGCGTAGAAGGAATAACCTGCCCCCGTAAAGCCAAAACCTTACTGGTTTCCTTAATCGCCTTTTCAAAATCACCGGTCAAGCGGGTCATCACCGTCAGGAAGAGATTGCCGAAGGAATGCCCGGAAAATTCCGAATTCCCATCAAAACGGAACTGAAAAAGATCCCGCATCAACGCCGGGGCATCAGCCAGGGCAACCAGGCAGTTACGAATATCCCCGGGAGGCAAAACATCAAACTGCTGCCGCAAGCGTCCGCTTGAACCTCCATTATCCGCTACTGTAACTACAGCGGAGATATTCGATGAATAGTTTTTTAACCCGCTTAAAAGAACCGATAACCCTGTACCGCCGCCTACGGCAACGATACGCGGGCCGCGGCTTAATTGTTTTTTCTGATACAAAATATCGATTAACTCTGTACCCCTGGAAGATGGGGCAAATACCGCGATAAAAGAACGCATCATCCTCTTGATGCCCAGGATTAAAATTATAATTCCCGAAATTACGATCAAAGCATCCAGGAATTGAATCAGCCAGAACTCTTCGCTGCGCAGATTAGCGGTTCCTAAAATCAAAAGCGCTACTCCAAAAGCGCTTAAACCGATCCAGCGCTTGATCCCTATGCCCGGATAAAACCATTTTAAGATGCCGGTTACGATAGATTTCATTTTTGTGGGCTAAATCTTTTTTTCGTCTTCCTGCGTGATAATCTTGATTACGGATTTATCATCCATGCAGGTACGCAGGGTATCACGAAAATATTTATCCTTTAACAGGCGTGATATCCTGGCTAAAGCCTTAAGATGCGGGCCGGCGGAATCCTGCGGGGCGACCAGTAAAAAGAAAATATACGCTAATTCCCCGTCTAGAGAATCAAAATCCACGCCTTTCTTGGAAAGCCCGAAAGCCGCCACTAACTTATCTACACAGTCACATTTTGCGTGCGGTATGGCTATGCCTTGGCCGATGGCAGTAGAGCCCAGGGCCTCCCTGGACATAAGGGAATCAATGAGCTTGCCGCGGTTGCGTTTCTCGACATCGCCGGATTCGATCAGAAGATCGACCATCTCATTAATCACATCTTCTTTTCGGGTAGATTTTATATCGGTGAGAATTGCCTTTTTGGAAAGAAAATCCATTATCTGCATTTGTTTCTCCTTTAAATGAGCGCTTAACTTACGAATGCAACGTGCGAGTAAGTTAATGCGCGAATTTATCCCGCCGAATAATTTGAGACGGGATCTAAATTACCTATCCTACTACCTTAGAACTAAAGAACTAAGCGGGAGACGGGATTCGAACCCGCGACATCAACCTTGGCAAGGTTGCGCTCTAGCCAGCTGAGCTACTCCCGCGATACCTATCGCGCACCGACGTCCTCTACCAAGAGGACACCCGCGCAATACCTTATAAGCGCGGGGTGCTTTTTGCTACTCGGGTGCTGCAAGTTTCTTGGGCGGAAGAGGACTTGAACCTCCAAGGGTTGCCCCAATAGCTCCTAAGGCTATCGCGTCTGCCAATTTCGCCATCCGCCCTAGAACGGGCACTACCTGCATCCTCTCCTGCTGAATTTATTGAGCCTCCCGCGACTCGAACGCGGCACAACCACATTAAAAGTGTGGTGCTCTACCGGATGAGCTAGAGGCCCAAAATCTAAAATTCCAAAATTTCTTTTTCTTTAACCTTTAAAATTTCGTCGATCTTAGCGATATATTTATCAACAATTTTCTGTAATTCGTCAACTCCGCGGAATTTCTCGTCTTCGGAGACAATTTTGTCCTTCTCCATTTTCTCCACGGCTTCTTTGGCGTCCCTTCTGATAGTACGCAGGGATACCCGGCCGTCTTCGGCCATTTTATGGGCCAACTTGGCCATCTCCTGGCGCCTCTCTTTGGATAACTGGGGGACAGCGATCCGGATTATCTTTCCGTCATTGGAAGGGCTGACTCCCAGGTTGGATTTTAGAATCGCCTTCTCAATCTCAACAATCGCGGAAACATCCCAAGGCTGAATAACAATCAAATGCGCGTCCGGGGCCGATATGGCTGCCAGCTGTTTTAACATGGTCGGCGTCCCATAATAATCAATATGCAGGCCTTCGACCAAACTCGGAGAAGCCCTGCCGGTCCTGACTTCATGGAATTGGCGGTTCATCGAATCAAAAGCCTTCTTCATCTTCTCTTCAGTATTAAATAATATTTCTTTAATAGACATACCCGCTTACCTCCGATTATCTTACGACGGTACCAATATTCTCACCCAAAATTACGCGCCGGATATTACCTAAGCGATTAAGGTTAAAAACCACGATGGGTAATTTATTATCCATGCACAAGCTGACTGCCGTGGCGTCCATCACCTTTAATCCCTTTTTAAGCACATCGATATATTTTAACCGGCTGAATTTTTTGGCGTCCTTTACTTTCAGCGGATCGGCGGAATAAACCCCATCGACCTTGGTGGCTTTTAAAATCGCGCCGGCGTTAATCTCCATGGCCCGCAGGGCGGCGGCCGTATCAGTAGTAAAATAAGGATTGCCGGTGCCGGCAACAAAAATTACTACCCGGCCCTTTTCTAAATGCCGGATCGCCCTTCTTCTAATGTAAGGTTCGGCTATCTTTTGCATCTCAATTGCCGTCATCACCCTGGTCGGCACGCCTGTTTTCTCCAGCGCGTCCTGCAGCGAAAGCCCGTTGATTACCGTGGCCAGCATCCCCATATAATCCGCGACGGAGCGGTCCATATCCAGGCCGCGGCAAGCAGTATTCTCCTGGCCGCGCAGGATATTGCCCGCGCCTAAAACAACAGCGACATCTACCGCTAAATCCCGGATTTCTTTAATCTGACGCGAGATAGAAATAAGCACTTGCGGGTCAATGCCATGCGTATTTTTTCCAGCCAGGGCCTCGCCGCTTATTTTAAGGACGATTCTTTTGTAAACCGGTTTGACCATTTATTCGCCAATCTTGTAGCGGATGAACCTGCGGATAACGATATTTTCGCCGATTTTTGCCACGATGTTACCCAGGTAATCTTTAATCGTTAAACCCGGATCTTTCACAAAAACCTGCTCTAATAAACAATTATTTTTATAGTAATCTTCTTTGTTTTTTTCATGCTTGAGAATTTCCTCCGGCACATCTTCTTTCTTGATATACTCCGGGCTGGTAGCGGCAACCTGCATCGCCAGGTCCTTGGTGAATTTAATGAACTCATCGTTGCGGGCGGCAAAATCCGATTCACAGTTAACCTCCAACAAGACTCCGATTTTATTGCCATGATGGATATAGCAATCAATCCTGCCTTCTTTGGCGACCCGGCCCTGTTTCTTGGCCGCAACCTCTAAGCCCTGCTTACGTAATAGTATGATTGCCTGCTTGATATCGCCTTTGGCCTCCTCTAACGCTTTTTTGCAATGCGCAACACTTGAGCAGGTCAGGCCCCTTAATTCTTTAATCGCGTTAACTGAACTTTTCATTTTAAAATTACCCCTTTTTTCTTAGTTTCGGTTTTATTTCTGCTGCCGGTTTCAGGTGGGCCTTTTTTGCCGCCGTAGAATCATCAGTAAGCGGCTGGCTCTCCTCGACAATCTCTTCGATTTCCTTAATCTTAAGCTCTTCTTCCGGAAGTACCTCCGGAGAAATATCCTGTTTGACGTCTTCTACCTTAACCCCTTCCTGAGTAAGGTAAGACAAAAACTTTTTTCTTCCTTCGATAATCGTATCCGCGATAATCGAGGTTACCGTGCGGATGGATTTGGTGGCATCATCATTACCGGGGATAGGATAATCGACCAGGGCGGGATTGGAATTAGTATCGATTAATCCGATTACCGGGATTCCCAATCTGCGCGCCTCAAGCACCGCGGTTTCCTCTTTTTTGGTGTCTACGACAAAAACTGCCTTGGGCATCCGCTCCATGAGGACAATCCCGGAGAAATTCTTATTAAGCTTGGCCAGCTCTTTTTCCAGGAGCGCCACCTCCTTTTTAGTCAGCTTCTCAAATGTCCCGTCCAGGCGCATCTTTTCGATGTCTTTTAAGCGGTTGATGCTCTTTTTAATGGTGGCAAAATTAGTGAGCATCCCCCCCGGCCAGCGGTCAGTAACGTAATACATCCCGCTGCGGATAGCCTCCTGCTTAATTACATCCTGGGCTTGTTTTTTAGTACCCACAAAAAGCACGAATTCACCCTTAGAGGCTATCTCCATTAAAAAATCCCGGGCAGCGTTAATACACTCCTCGGTCTTTTCTAAATCGATAATGTAAATACCGCTTCTTGAACCAAAAATGAACTTCTTCATTTTGGGATTCCAGCGTTTAGTCTGGTGGCCAAAATGCACGCCTGCTTCTAATAGCTGCTTGATCAATTCTGATGGCACTTTTCTTTTCCCCCTTCTTCGTATTTCTTTATTATTGGTTAATATTCTTTCCTTTTTCGTTATAAAAAATAACGTGCCTAAATCACTTAAAATTTCCCCAGATATTAGGCTAGGAAGTTAATCGGGTAATTATAGCAAAATTTTGTTTATTTGCAACTATTTTTGCAGCTCTTGAGCCGTATACAACCGCTTGTACAAACCGTTCTTTTCCAGGAGCTGGCTATGGGTGCCCTGTTCAACGATCATTCCTTTATCTAAAACCACAATCCTGTCTGCGTTTCTTACCGTAGAAAGCCGATGCGCGATCATAAATACCGTCCTGCCGCTAACCAGCCGGTCCAAAGCCTCCTGAACAATGCGCTCAGAGGCGGAATCCAGCTGCGAAGTAGCCTCATCCAAGATTAATATCGGGGCATCCTTCAAAAGGGCGCGGGCTATGGCAATCCGCTGGCGCTCTCCTCCTGAAATTTTTACTCCCCTGTCCCCGATAATTGTTTCATACCCTTGCGCGCAATTAAGTATAAAATCGTGGGCGTGGGCCTTTTTAGCCGCCTCCTCAATTTCTTGCAAAGAAGCATCCTGCCGGCCATAGGCAATATTCGAACGGATCGTATCATTAAAAAGCATGGTCTCCTGATTAACGATGCCAATCTGTGCGCGTAATGATTTTAAACCGAACTCCCGCACATCCATTCCGTCAATCAATACGGCCCCTTTTTGAGGATCATAAAAGCGCGGGATTAAATCCACCAAGGTGCTTTTTCCTGAACCGCTGGGCCCGACAATCGCCAACATTTGGCCGTATTGTACCTCTAAGTTAACTCCTTTTAAAATTTGCGTATCGGCGTAACTAAACCAGGCATCATTAAACCTGATGTTTTTCTTAAAATCCGGCAAAACCTTTGGCTCGGCGGCCTCTTTTACGCTTGCTTGCGTCTCTAAAACCTCATGGATCCGTTCACTAGCGGCCAAACCTTGCTGATTCAGAGCATTAACTTGACTCAATTTTTTAAATGGACTGAACAAAGAAAAAAACGAACCGATAAAAAGCCCAAAGACTCCAAAGGATATCCTCCCGGTAATAACCTCATGCCCACCCCAGAAAACAACAAAAGCGCCAGCCACGGCGATTAAAAGCTCCATCGAGGAATTAAGTAAAAGCGAGCGCTTAATTGTCCTCATGCAAATTTTAAAATAATCCGCATTTACCCGGTTAAACTTATTTACCTCATACTCCTCCATATTAAAAGCCTTAACAATCCTGGCGCCCATAATCGTCTCATAGAGCAGAGAATTAGTATCGGCAATCTTTTCCTGGGAACGCTTGGAAAGTTTTCTCAAGGCCTTACCGACTTTGATAATCGGAAAACTGATTAAAGGCAAGAACACCAATGAAATCAAAGCCATCTTAAAATAGATAAAGAAAATAAACGTGGCAAAAATAACTACCTGCAGGCTCTGATAAATCAAATCCGTTGAGCCGTAGGATACGGCATTCTCCACGATTTTAGCGTCGTTAGTAATCCGCGACATCAATTCACCGCCGCGCTTGTGCGTAAAATAATTAAGCGATAATGACTGGATCTTGGCGTAAAGCTGGCTCTTGATATCCCGGATCACCCGCTGGCCGATATCCGACATAAAATAACTTTGAAAAAAACCAAAGACCCCCTTTAAGAAAAGAAGCAGCAGGAAGCTAATCACCATATAGTTAAGCATAATCTCCGGAGGAATATTGTTTATTTTATCCACGAAACCCGCCAGGAAATCCGGTAATTTGGTAGGGACAATGATCTTTTTATGCGTCAAAACTATATCGACCAAAGGCAGCATCATCGTATAAGTTACCCCGTTAAACACCGCGGAGAACAGCATGCAAACGGTAGCCGCCAGAAAAAGCCCTTTATAAGGCCTAACGAATCTGAGCAATTTCAGGTAATCTTTCATCATTTCCTTTCCTTTAAGAAGAATTATTTTAACATATCCGCTTAGCCATGGCAAACCTTTTTATTGTTTAAATTAACAAAGACCGCTAAAAAAATCAGTTGCATGCGAGCCTTGGCTCTGCTATGATTTTAAACATGAGTAAACTAAGGGTGGCGGTAATCGGAGTAGGGCATTTAGGCAGTATCCACGCCAAAATATATAAGGAAAGCCCTAATTGCCAGTTAGTGGGGGTCTGCGACACCAATCCGGAATCTTTAAACCGAACCTGCGCTAATTTAGAAGTAGCAGGATATAGCGACTATAAAAAGCTTTTTGGCAAGGTGGACGCGGTCAGCGTTGCCGTCCCCACTTTCTTGCATCATAACATTACAACCGAGTTCCTTAAAGCCGGGATTCATACCCTGGTGGAAAAGCCTTTTACTCTAACCCTCAAAGATGCTAATGACCTGATTAAGATCGCCGATAGGAATAAGCTGATTCTCCAGGTCGGCCACGTGGAAAGGTTTAACTCTGCCTTCGCCGCTACCCTTAAAATAATTAACCTGCCAAAATTTATCGAATGCCACCGCCTTTCCAGCTTTCCTAACCGTTCACTCGACGTAGGCGCTGTGCTGGACATTATGATCCACGATATTGATATTGTCCTGGGGCTGGTAAGTTCTCCACTAAAGAAAATTGATTCCGTAGGGATAAACGTCCTGACCAAATTTGAAGATATTGCCAATGCCCGCCTGACTTTTAAAAATGGCTGCGTTGCCAACCTTACCGCGTCCCGGGTATCCGATGACTCCATGCGTAAAATACGTATTTTTCAGGAAGATACTTATATTTCCCTTGATTATAAAAACGCCCAAGCCTCGGTTTACCGGAAAATCGGTTTACAGATAACCAAAGAAAACCTGCCCATCGAAAAAGAGCAGCCTCTGCAAAAAGAATTGGAATCCTTTATTACCTGCGTTACCAATAAAACTACTCCCCTGGTTTCGGGCCCAATCGCCCGGCAAGCCTTGGCCGTTGCGCTAAAAATCCAAAAACAAATATGGCACAAATAAAAAAAATCTTTATTGTTTGCGGTGAACCTTCCGGTGACCTTTTGGCCGCAAACTTGGTTAGCGCAATTAAGAATCTTGACCCGAACATAAAGATATCCGGGACCGCAGGAACACATTTATCCAAAGCCGGATGCGAAATTTTCTACGATATCCAAGAGCTTGCGGTCATGGGATTCTTCGATGTTTTAAAGAAACTGCCGAAATTCTTTAAGTTAAAAAAAACAACCTTAAAAAAAATTGATGCCGATAAACCGGACGCCGTAATCCTGGTTGATTTTTCCGGTTTTAACCTGCGCCTGGCCAAGGCGATCAATAAACGCCTACCGGTTATTTATTATGTCAGCCCGCAGGTTTGGGCCTCAAGGGAAGGCCGGATAAATTGCATAAAAAAATTTATCTCGCTGATGATTGTGCTTTTTAAATTCGAAGAAGAGTTTTACCAACAGCGGGGAATTCAAACCTCCTGCGTTGGCCATCCATTGATAGATCTGGTAAAACCTATTCTAGAAAAACAGGAATTTGTAAATAATTTCCGGATTGATCAATCCAAAAAAATCATTGCCCTGCTCCCCGGCTCACGCAAACAGGAAATAAAAATAATCCTGCCTTTGATGCTTAAGACAGCAGTCCTGATTAATAAAGCAATCCCGCAAACGCAGTTTATTATCGCTAAAGCCCCGAATTTAGATCAACAGCTATATTGGGATGAATGTAAAAAATTCAATTTGGACTTCAAAATTATCGACGGCTTAACTTACGATTGCCTGAATATCGCCCAAGCAAGCATAGTCTGCTCCGGGACCGCCACCTTGGAAGCGGCAATTATGCAGAAACCTTTTGTCATTGTCTATAAAACCAACATGCTTAACTACCTGCTTTACCGGCCGCAAATAAAAATCCCCTATATCGGCATGGTCAATATCGTGGCGGGAAGAAAAATTGTCCCGGAGTTTATCCAGTTCGCTGCCCGGCCTAAAATGATTGCCAAAGCAATTATCGGACTTTTGCAAAATCTTCCTTCTGCCAACCGCATGAGTCAAGATCTAAAAGCGGTAAAAGAATCTCTGGGCGAGCCTGGGGCGGCAGGACGCGCGGCCAAACTAATTCTTGAATTCCTGCAGAAAAACTAGGGACCGTTTCTATTTTTCTCGGGTCTATGCTAGAAAAATAGAAACGGTCCCTTTTATTCCCTTTTATTCCCTTTTATTCTTTATCACTGGCGAATTTTATCCGTTCGTCAATCGGCGGGTGGGTAAAAAAGAAGAACTTAATCAGCGGATGCGGGTTCCTATCGGCAAGATTTTGGTTAGCCAGCTTCTCCATCAGCGAAATAAATGCCTCTTTTGCGCCGGTTACTTTGAGCGCTAAATTATCGGCTTCTTTTTCAAATCGCCGGCTGACCAAGGCTTCCAAGGGGGCCATGATGATCCCAAATAATATAAAATAAAGAAAAACCAGCGGCAAGCCGGCTAATTGCGCAAGGGAATTTAATTTAAATACCGCTAAAGTATACGCGCTGGTCTTAAAAATCAGATAAAATAATCCTAAGGTTAGCAGTGAATTTACAATGATCAACTTGATAATATGCCCGAGCCGGTAATGGGCAAACTCATGCGCCAAAATTACTTCAATCTCATCATGGCTATACTTATCCTTTAAGGTATCCGCTAAAAGCACGCGTCTGGTTTTACCCATCCCGGTAAATGCCGCGTTGGCCTTGAGCGTTTTTTTACTAAAATCGATTTCAAAGACATCCAATAACTTAATCCGCATTTTCGCGGCTAGATTAAAAATTTTTTGGCGCAGGAGTTCATCCTCGAGTTTCTTATATTTAAAAAATAACGGAATAATTAAAATCGGGGTTAACTTGGCTAAAACCACGCTAAAAAATATCCAAAAAATGGAGATTACCAGCCACCATTGGTTGAATTTCCCTAAAACCCAATAAAAAGACAGCACCAGTATCAAGGAAATTAGGTACCCCAATACTGCGGATTTCAATTGATCCATCCACCAGGCTGCGGCCTTTTGTTTAGTCAGGTTGAATTTATGCTCCAGGGTAAAACCAGCATAAAAATTAAGCGGCAGATTCAATGCGTAATATAATATCAAGCTGATTAAAAGGAATGCCGCTGGCAGCAGGTAGTTGGGCAGGTTGATACTTTTAAGGAATGCCTCAAGAGATAAAGAAAACCCTGATCCTAAGAAAATCAGGAGCAGGGTTATGCTATAAACTGTATCAATGATACTTAAAGCATACTTACGATGAGAATAACTTTTGGCTAAGTCAGCCATTCTTATTTCTTGGCTGTTTTTGCCAGCGGGGCAACATTGACAAATGTGCGCAGCTGGCCATGGCTGGTCTTCTTGCGGGTAAAATAAACCTTACCCGGGCAAAGGGCAAACAAAGTGCCCGGGCCGCGGACATTCACGCCGGCTTTATAGGTATCCACACCGCGGACCAGGATCTCTCCGGTCTTCACCAGCTTTCCGCCGCTGGATTTAAGCGCTTTATCTTTTTTGGGAGTAGAAAAACCACCGATCATTTTATAACCCTCCTTAATAAATATTTAGAGAAATTGAGCACCTTATGTTCCTGTATAGCGAAATCCCTTGCGAACAAAGTGAGCAAGGGAAATATTACCACAAAAATATTAATTAAGCAATACTTCTTCGTCCTTATCCGGAATATGCACATCCAACCCTTTTTGGATCAATATATCGGCAAGGGCCTGGGATTGTTCAACTTCTCCATGCACCAGAAAAATACGTTTAAGCGGCAAGCACCCGGAAACAAAATCCAAGAGTTCGGTCTGGTCGGCATGGCCGGAAAAAGCATTGATTACGACAACCTCCGCGTTAAGTTCATATTCTACGCCGAATATTTTCACAAAAGGATTTTTCTCAACTATCCTTCTGCCTAAAGTATCGGCCGCCATGTATCCGACAATCAAAATCATATTCCGCGTATCCTCAATATTATTTTGCAAGTGATGCAGGATTCTTCCAGATTCACACATGCCGCTTCCGGCAATAATAATCATCGGCCGCTTATCGAAATTTAGGGCCTTGGATTCTTTTTGCTCGCGGATAAAACGCAGGTTTAATAATTCAAACGGGTTATCCCCCTTATCAAATGCCCGTTTGGTCTTGTCATTTAAAAAATCGATGTGGTACTCAAAAAGATCGGTAATACTGGTAGCCAGCGGGCTATCCACATAAATAGGCACCGAAGGGATGAGTTTGTCTTTAAGTAATTCATTCAGGAAATAAATTACCTCCTGCGTGCGTTCCAAGGTAAAAGAAGGAATGAGTACTTTCCCCCCGCGCCTTACCGCACGCGAGATCGCCTCTCTTAATTTTGACTGCGCCTCTTCAATTGGCCGATGCAGGCGGCCGCCATAAGTAGACTCCATGATTAAATAATCAAGCCCTTTGGGGATTACCGGATCCCCCAGAAGAGGAAGATTTTTTCTTCCCAAATCCACCGCGTAACCCAGGCGCAAAGAACCCTGCGCGTCTTTAATATCCAGGACAACGGTTCCCGAACCTAAAATATGCCCGGCATCCAAAATAGTGGCGCAAACATCCTTGGCAATACAAAACTTTTGATTATAAGCAATGGGCCGGAAAATTTTAGTGGCCCGGGCCGCCTCTTTTGCCGTATACAACGGTTTACGTAAAGGCATATTTATACGCCGGTTAATTTTATTCACGTAGCGCACATCTTCTTCCTGGATCTTTCCGGAATCAATCAGCATAAGGTTGGCTAAATCTTTGGTCGCCGAAGTAGTATAAATCTTACAACGCAGCCCCTGCTTAATCAAATTGGGGATATTACCGCAATGATCAATATGGGCGTGCGATAAAACCATGGCCTTGATCGTGCGCGGATTATAATGAAAAGTCGTATTAATTTCATAGAAGGCATCGCGATGGCCCTGAAAAAGGCCGGCGTCAAGGAGGATTTCGCCTTTACCGGCCGTAATCAGATGGCTGGATCCGGTAACAGTCTTTGCGCCTCCCAGAAATTTTACTTGAACTGACATGATTATCTTTACCTGTCGTAGGTGGAATAAAAATACGGAGTGTGCGCCATAAATTCCGCGGCGCAGGTATCAACCAGCTTAAAATCCACGGTTATATCCATGGATTTTCTTAACTTATAAACTTCAGCTTCCTCCAGGGATAAAAGTTTAGCCAGCTGCCTATCGCTAAAACCATACTCCTTGGCGCGCTTCAGTAATTCATGGGTTATATTATTTTTATTCTCAATCAACTCTCTCTCGCAATCGATAATCTCTTTAATATTATGCAAAAACCAGCGGTCAATCTTAGTTAAATCATGGATTACCTCAATATCTAATTTAGCGCGAAAGGCATCGCCGATATAAAAAATCCTTTCCGCGTTCGGCTGCTTTAACTTCTGGCGGATCTTATCTAAGACCGAATTATCCAGCTGAATATCGGCCGGGTTATTAAAAACAATACTCTCTAAACCAAACTTCTTGATCTCCAAAGAACGTAAACCCTTCTGCAGGGCCTCTTTAAATGTACGGCCGATGGACATCGCCTCGCCTACTGATTTCATCGATATTCCCAGCGTATTATCCGCCAAAGCGAATTTTTCAAAAGTAAAACGCGGGACCTTGACCACGCAATAATCAATCGCCGGCTCAAAACAGGCGGGTGTTGACTTAGTAATATCATTCGGGATTTCATCAAGGGTATAGCCCACGGCAAGCTTAGCGGCAATTTTGGCAATCGGGAAACCCGTGGCCTTTGAAGATAACGCGGAACTGCGCGAAACCCGCGGGTTCATTTCAATAACCACCATCCTGCCGGTCTTGGGATGCACAGCAAACTGGATATTGGAACCGCCGGTTTCTACCCCGATCTCGCGAATACAGGCAAGAGCGGCGTCGCGCATCTTTTGATACTCCCTATCCGTTAATGTCTGAATAGGGGCAACCGTAATGCTGTCCCCGGTATGCACGCCCATGGGATCAAAATTTTCAATAGTGCAGATAACCACGACATTATCTTTTAAGTCACGCATAACCTCCAACTCAAATTCCTTCCAGCCAATCACGGATTCCTCAACCAGGATCTCACTAATCATACTGGATTCCAGGCCGCGCTTGGCCAGGACCTTAAATTCTTCCAGATTATAAGCAATCGATCCCCCCGCTCCTCCCATCGTAAAACTGGGCCGGATAATTAAAGGAAAACCGATTTTCTCCGATACCGCGATTGCCTGCTCCAAATTATAAGCCTGATCGCTTTTAGGTAGATCTAATCCGATCTTTTCCATTGCCGCTTTAAATAATTTACGGTCCTCGCCCTTTTTAATTGATTTTATATTTGCCCCGATAGTTTCCACCTTATATTTCTTGAGCACTCCTTTTTTTTCCAATTCCACAGTCGTATTCAAAGCAGTCTGGCCGCCAAGCGTAGGCAAGAGGGCATCCGGCCTTTCCTTGGCAATAATATCTTCCACGATCTCGGCGGTAATCGGCTCAAGATAGGTTCTATCGGCAACCTCCGGGTCAGTCATAATTGTCGCCGGATTGGAATTCACCAGGATTATCTTATACCCCTCCTGCTTTAAGACCTTGCAAGCCTGGGTCCCGGAATAATCAAATTCACAAGCCTGGCCGATAACAATCGGGCCGCTTCCGATGATAAGGATCTTTTTTAGATCAGTTCTTTTGGGCATATTTTTTTGGTTTCTTTGTTGCCTGCATTAATTTTACAAACTCAGCGAATAAATACCCTGCATCATGCGGGCCGGGGGATGCCTCAGGATGAAACTGCACGGAAAATAAAGGCAGCTTTTTATGGCGTAAACCCTCTGAGGTGCCGTCATTTAAATTCACATGAGTCAACTCAATATCTTTTTTATTTAAAGAGTTGATATCCACGCAAAACCCGTGATTCTGACTGGTTATCGAAACTTTACCCGTCCTTAAATCTTTTACCGGATGGTTTGCCCCGTGATGGCCAAATTTAAGTTTATAAGTTTTACCGCCTAAAGCCAGCCCGAGCATCTGGTGCCCCAGGCAGATCCCAAAAATCGGAACTCGGCCGATGAGATTGGCCACTGTTTCAATCACATAACCCACGGCAGCCGGGTCTCCGGGGCCGTTAGAAAGCAAAACTCCGTCGGGATTTTCCTCAAGGATCTCTTGATAAGTTGCCTGCGCGGGCACGACCGTAACATTGCATTTATGGCGGCTTAATTCCCTCAAGGTATTGAACTTTACCCCGCAGTCTAAAACAACTACTTTATAGCGGTTGTCTTTGGATTGCGCATACACATATTTCTGGGCAATGGCCACGTCTTTAACCAAGTCCAGGCCCACTAGCCCCCGGCTTTGCTTTGCCTTATTCACCAGGCTCCGCGCATCAGAATCCTGCGTAGACAAAACCGCTTTCATCGCGCCTTTTTCTCTTATATACAAAGTCAACGCGCGCGTATCAATTCCTTCAATTGCCAAAATATTATTTTCTTTTAAATACTCTCCCAGTTCCTGGTTACTTCTCCAATTACTGGCAATCTTACTATACTCTTTAACTACAAAACCTTCTAAAAAAGGCCGGCGGCTCTCCGCGTCCTCCTTATTGATTCCATAATTACCGATCAAAGGATAAGTCATGGCCACGATCTGACCCTTATAGGAGGGATCGGTAATGATCTCCTGATATCCGGCCATACTGGTATTAAAAACAACTTCCCCCGTAATCTGGCCGCTGGCGCCAAAAGAGAGGCCCTCAAACACTGTGCCGTCTTCTAAAGCAAGAAATGCCTGCATCATTATTTTTTTTCTGCGGCGGCGCGGATAAACTCCCTAAACAAAGGATGCGCCGCATCGGGTTTGGATTTAAATTCGGGGTGAAATTGCACGGCAATAAAATATGGATGATTTTTCAATTCCACAATCTCAACCAAATTCTTCTTCTGGTAAATCCCGGAAAAAACTACTCCTTTACATTCTAATCTTTTACGGAATTTGTTATTAAACTCATACCGGTGGCGGTGGCGCTCAAAAATAAGGCTTTTCTTATAAATCCTGGCAGCTAAAGTATTCTTTTTTATTTTACAGGGATAGGCGCCCAGGCGCATTGTCCCTCCCATATCCTTAATATTTTTCTGTTCAACTAAAAGGCTGATTACGGGGTTCTTGGCTTTGGGTTTAAATTCAGTGGAATTGGCATCCGCTAAACCGCAGATAGCGCGCGCAAAATCCATCACCGCGCACTGCATCCCCAAACAAATCCCTAAGAAAGGAATTTTATTTTTTCGCGCAAAGCCAACCGCCTTAATCTTGCCTTCGATCCCCCTGCACCCAAAACCTCCGGGCACTAAAATTGCATCTATTCCGGCCAACAGCTTCTCCGCGCCATGCTTTTCAATATCTTCAGAGTCAATCTTTTTAACCTCTACTTTTACCTGATTGCTGATGCCTCCGTGGGTAATTGCTTCGTAAATGGATTTATAAGCATCCTGCAGGCCGATATATTTACCCACCACCGCCACCTGGACTGTTTTTCGCGGAGATAACAGGCGTTCGACCACATTCTTCTCCCAATCCTTTAAATCGGATGGCTTGGAAATTAAACCAAAGTGGCTTAAGATTATTTCATCGAGGATCTGGCCCTTAAAAACCAACGGCACCTGATAAATCGATTCCACATCGCGGGACTCAATAACCGCTTCCTTCCTCACATTGCAAAATAAAGATATTTTTTCCTTAACCTCATCGGAAAGAGTTTTTTCAGTGCGGCAGATCAATATATCCGGCTGGATACCGATCTGGCGTAACGTTTGCACGCTGTGCTGCGTGGGCTTGGTTTTTATCTCATCGGCAACCTTAATGTAAGGAACCAGGGTAAGATGGATATAGAGGACATTTTTTTCTCCGGCATCCACCTCAAACTGCCGGGCCGCCTCCAGGAAAGGAAGGCTTTCGATATCACCAACCGTGCCGCCTATCTCAATCAATATAATATCCGCCCGGCTGACTTCCGCAACCTTCTTGATCCTATTTTTTATTTCACCGGTAATATGCGGGATAACCTGGATAGTTTTCCCTAAATAATCCCCTCTGCGCTCACGCGAAATTACCGCGTTGTAAACCTGGCCGGTAGTGGCATTATTAAACTTGGTCATCGCCGCTTTGGTAAATCTTTCGTAATGGCCTAAGTCCAGGTCGGTTTCCGCCCCGTCATCGGTAACATAGACCTCCCCGTGCTGATAAGGGTTCATTGTCCCCGGATCAACATTAATATAAGGATCCAGTTTCATTAAGGTGACTTTGAGGCCGCGGGATTCCAGGATTTTAGCGATCGAGGCGGAAGCGATTCCCTTGCCTAAGCTCGAGATAACGCCGCCGGTGATAAAGATATATTTACTCATATTTTACGTGAAGAAGGCGTTTGGTGCCGGCAATCCGGCTCCTAAACGCCTTTGTTTTATTAACTATAACAAAAGCGTTTAAGAATGTCAAACTATTTTTAAAACCTAATACTGCGCGGGTCCTGCCTTTAGCGTCTGTCTTGTCTTGTTTCCTCGCGCACCGCTTGCCCCGCCCCGGCGAGGCGGGGCTGCGCTCGGCCAGAATTTTGCGCTCTGCCAAGCTTCGTAGATAGCCGGGCATCCGTGCCCGCGCAAAATTCTCACGTGCGCTCGGAACCAAGCCAAGCCATCCGCTAATACTATATACATAAATGACACTGACAAGTTTCGCAGCGAGTGTCGATTTTAGCCAATGGAGCTTGAGCGAGGATACCCCAAGGCCAACCTTTAGGTTGGCAATCTTGGGATGGCGATGCTGTTTGAGTGGTTTTTGCTAGAGCAAAAACCACGAGTTCAGCAGCCACCGAAATGCGAAAGACCATTGGCGTTAAGAAATCGACCTCGAGCGAGAAACTTGTCGGGGTCACCTGTAACAGCGCAGGGCGAAAAATTTCAGCGACGGAAGCAAAAGATGGAAATCAAACTAAACGCAAATACTCCTTGCCTTCCTTCCAGGGATTGAGGTAACGCTCAATACTCAGACTGTTATCCTGGACCAGATCAACTACGCGTTTTTTATCTAGGGGTGAGATAATCTCGACTTTTGGCCGCCGGATGTCGGATTCATTTTCATCTTTAACTAATGCAATACTCCCATCATTTAACGCCACGATCGAACCAACCGGCCAGAGGCCCATAAATCGAAAAAATTTATCCAGTAACTCCTGATCAAAAGAAGCGCCTCCCTCTTTATTCATTATATTATAGACCACGTCAGGAGAATAATCCTGTTTATAGCCCCTTCTTTGGGAAAGGGCATCATAGACATCGCAGATAGAAACAATCCGGGAAGCAATATGCTGCTTTCTTAATAAGGGCATCCGGGGGTAACCGGAGGAATCATATTTTAAATGGTGCTCAAAGCTGACGACCACAGGCAAGAGGCCCAAAGTATCTACATATTTAAGCATTATCTCCGCCCCCATAATCGTGTGGCTGCGAATACGCCCAAACTCCTGGTCCGTAAGCTTATCGGGTTTATGCAGTATTTTACGCGAAATGAATAGCTTGCCGATATCATGGAACATGGCGGCAACGCCGATATTTAAAACATCGCTCTTGTCAAAACCCAGGCGCGAAGAAAAATACATGGAAAGAATAGAAACATTGAGCATATGGATATAGGTCTCCATATCGTATCTTTTTACCGTAGCCAGCTTAAGCAGCTCCTGGCGCTGCGTGCTTAAATTTTCCATAATATTACCCATGGAAAGTTTAAGCGCAAGATGGTCGATCTTTTCAAAATTAAGCACTCCGCTTAAAGCCTGATTAATCTTATCCGCGGAAGAATCATAAAGACTGCGTTGAGCCGGGCCAACATCAGCCTTATCTTTTTCGGACCCAACCTTAAGCTTGCCTATATTAATATGCTGGATACCGGCAAGGTTAAGCATCTCCTGAAGATCCCCTTTAAAATCTTCTTTGGGCCGGGCGATAAATTCGATGAATATGCCCAGCTCATCTTTACTTAACCCGCGCAAAAAAGCAAGCCTTTCGATATTTCTTTCTTTTAAATATAAGATCGCCGGGCGCAGAAATTTACTCAGATCAAAAAAGATCTCCTTTTCAAAAGCCAGGTCCTCTCCGACAATTCCAATGATCATCTCCTGGCGCTCTGCCAGGACATCCTCAAAAGACGCATAGGCGCTATCCAAAGACCTGGTAAACATAGGATGCTTCAGGCCGTACATCTTATAAGCCTGAAGACAGGTAAGTAAACTTTTAAAAGCCGCCTCAATATTAGAAAACATCCCACTCCTTTAAAATCTGTTTGGCCTTATTCCGCATTTTTTTATTCCAAAAAAATCTCAGGCGAGCCAAATCGCGGATTCGGCCGGCTGCCTCAACGAATCTCAAATCAAAAACAAGCTGCATGTTTTCCATAAGCAAGTCGTTCTTTTTTCCAAAAAAGTTAGGAATATTAAACAGCACATCCAACCCCTTCTCTCTTGCCTGCGCATCCAATATCAAAACAGAAAACAAGTTCTTTCTAAGCAGGAAGGAATCCGCACTTAACTGGCGCATCAAAAAATCAACATCGACTTTTTTAAATTTAGCCATGGCCGTAAGCACCTCGATCTTAATCAATTCATTAGCTGAAGAATAAATATATTCTAAAGCCTCCAGGGCTCTAGGGTCGGCAAGCCGGCCTAAAGCATCGATTAAGCCGGCAAGAAACTCCATATCCTGGAGTTTCTGCCCCAGGCGCTGGTAAAAAGCATCCATTTGCTGCGCAAACAACCTGAAAAATAAACTCACCACCTGATTACCGGGTTTTAGAGAAGCGAATATTTTATCCAAGTAATAACCAACATCCTGGCTGGGCGAAGAAACCATATCCAGGAGAAATTCCTGCTGCGGCAAGAGGGATTGGTTTAACGCAATATTTTCGATAAATGCGGAAAGTTTTTTTTCAAGATTAGCGCATACGCCGATACCCTGTTTTTTTCTTTCCATCAACAGGCTAAAAATACTCTTTAAAAAATCCAGGTCATTATCTTCAAGTATACCGGCAAACTCTTTCTCTAAAATTTCCCCTGCTAATTCTAGGTTATCCTCATCCCCGGCGGTTGAAAGCATATTTAAAATTATATAATGGTAATTTCCACGAAGCCTCCGCTGGTCAAAAAATAATCCTCCGGAAGGAGCAATCCCCTTAATTAAAGATTCCAGTGTGTTACGGTATACGGCGGATACCCGGTCATCATGTCCTGCGGTTAATAAATTCTGGATTCTCTTTAGCGCGTTGGGATTATCTTTTAAATACTGGGATTGCTTTACCCTGGCTAGGAACCCTTCGGCAATCTTCGGAGGATTTTTCTGCTCGGCGATTTTGGAAAAAAGCTGCAAACTTAAATCATCGAAATTATCCTCCTGGGAAATACCCTCCCAGAGAAGGGCGCTAAAATCCTCCGCGCTTAAACTATCAAAGACAGGCACCAGCTTTGCCAGTTTTTCTTCATTAAGGGATTTTTTATTGCGTAAGAGCCATAAAAAAAGATCCTTTGAGCATTTATCGAACTTTTCCTTATTCTTTCCCCTTAGACAAACCAGGAACTCATGGATATCTGAAGGGACTTCTTCGGTTTCAAGAATATCTTTTTCGCTGCTGCGTTTGATCAGCGGGCCGAAATCATCGGCCAGTACCTCTAATTTGGCCGGGTCATTACTGTGGGTAGCCTCCTTAAGTATATATCCCCAAATGTCGGCGCATTCCTGCCCCTGCTCCTGCAAAAAGGCAGAGTAGTCCAGCTCCCCTATTGTAAAATGAGCAAGCTGTTTATCCTTAAGAATGGCATTAATTCCGCCGCCTTTAAAAATATCTTTTTGTGACAGGGAGATTACCGAGAGAAACTGGACCAGTTCCTGAAGGCTCACACCGTTTCTAATTTCGAAGCTTTTGATTTTACGCTGATGCAACAGGCGGGCTAATTCGTCATAGAAACCGCTTTTAGCCAAATTTTTGCCGTCAACCAGGATACCGGTGCTGGTTACCCCGATTCTAAGCGGGTTTAAAACAGCCAGGGCATCTTCAAGCTTAACCTTAAAGTTTTCAACGGATTTAATAAAATAAGGGTGGTCTTTGGAATAAGAGAAAGCGTTGGTAAGGGCGACTTTGAGGCTGCGAAAAAAATCTTCTAGTATTTTTTCATTTTCCACAAGTGTTATTCTACAACCAAACAACTACTCCTGCAACATTTTCTTAGCCTTATCGTCTGCTGCATCGGTAATGAAAGATATACCTGTTTCTTTTTCTGTTTGGCGGTTTGCCGAGAAAATATCGCTACGCGTAATTGACTTAAGCGTGAATCTCCTGGCACCGGCCATTAACTGCTGCAGGCCAGCCGCTAATTTATCGGCCAGCGTCCAGAAGGCAACTGCGCCTAGAGGCACATTTTTCATCTCATTTTTGCCGACCTTTTTCTGAAGGTCATAATAACCGGCAAAAAGCTCTTCGGCGCTTGTTCCAAGTTCAGCTACTGATGCCGGAAGCTTATCCCAGCTTCCGCTTACCCTGGCTTTGGCTGATGGATTCAACACGCCTTCGATATTAGATCCCAGATATGCGGGAATCATTAACGCCCGGCCCATACATACTAATTTGGTATAAGGAGCTCCTAATGCCAAAGCTTTGAATATATGATCTTCGCGGGCAAGGCCGCCGGCAAAAGCCATAGCCACCACCTTTTTGCCTTTTTTACGTAAAATTTCCGCGTATTCATAAGCTTTGGAATGCAGCAATATGGAAGGAACGCCCCAGGTTTCCATCATATTCCAAGGGCTCATCCCGGTACCGCCGCCGGAGCCATCAATTGTCAGCAGATCAAGCTTGGCATCGGAAGCGTACTTAATCGACATCGCTAAAGCTTCCATCCCGTAAGAACCAGTCTTCAGCGATATTCTCTTATAACCGATCTTCCGCAGGTATTTAACTGCTTCCATAAAACTCTCTTCTACCTGCTTCTCCGAAGAAAGGCTGGTATAGCCTAAACGGCTGTGGCGGGCGATAGATTTAATCGCTCCCGCTTTAAAAGCATCCTGTACTTCAGGCACGGTAGGATCAGGATCAACAACATATCCCCGTTTTTTAAGAAACTGCGCGTATTCAAGGCTGGTAACCTGGATCTCTCCGCCGATACATTTGGCGCCCTGGCCCCACTTTAATTCAATAACCACTTTGTCGCCGTATTTACCAATTACGTATTCGGCAACCCCGTTACGGGTATCCTCAACATTCATCTGCACGATAATGGCGCCATAGCCGTCGTAATAACGCAGGAACGTCTCGATCCTTCTGTCCAATTCAGGAGCCTTGAGGATCCTTCCATTTTTAATTTCGGCCTGTTTATCAATACCGACTACATTCTCCCCAACAACGATCGGCACGCCTACCAGGGCCGCGCCGCAAGCAAAAGACTCCCAGTATTTGGCGGCGACGAAAGTTGAGCCCAGCGCCCCGGTCATTATCGGAACTCTAAATTTGGTTTTAACTGCCTGCCCGAATTCTCCCTCAATATTCACATTAGGAAAAATACAATCATCTTCGGAATTCGTCAGCCCCTTAGGAAGGCCGTATGCCCCATAATTATAACCGTTAATCCGCAAAGAATTATAAGCGACTCCCAAATGAGTTGTGTTTGCGCTTCCGGCGGTAGTAAAACTATAATCCCTTGGATACAGAAGCTTTCTTCCTTTTAAACTGGAAAGCCAGGTCTCGCATTTACCCATACAGTCTACGCGGCAAAGGGTGCATAACCCGCTCTCACAAGGATTTCCCCGGTTTACCGTACCTAAAGCATCGTTTGTTTTCGGCCATTGAATCATGAAGACTCCCCTTTCCTTAATCTCAAATCTTAATCAGATTTTGCCTAAAAATCAGGCAGTTGGGTTTTAAAAAAGACGCCTTTGCTACTCTGCAAAATCAAGGCGTAATATTTAAACTATATAATAATACAGGGAATTTCTTTGTCAAGAATTTTGCAGGATACTTATTGCGGCCTTCTTGGCCATACCCATGGCCTCAATAACCGTCCCCTCTCCCCCGACAATATCTCCGCCGGCAAAAACATGCTTAATCGAGGTCTCCATGGTCGCAGGATTAATCACAATATCTTTGTATTTATCGGTTTTTAATTCAGGGGTGGCGCTGGTTAAAACCTGGTTTGCCTCTAAACCGATAGCAATAATCGTCAGGTCGCAGGGAATACTAAAATCACTGCCTTCTAAAGCAACGGGCTTTCTCCTTCCGGAAGCATCCGCTTCTTTAAGTTCACAATTGAGGCAATTTAATTGCCGCACAAAGCCTTTATCATCAGCCTGAAACTCTTTGGGCTGAACCAGGAATTTAAATTTAATCCCTTCTTCTTCGGCGTGTTTAATCTCAAGCCTGCGCGCCGGCATCTCGGTTACCGTGCGCCGGTAAATAATCTTTACGTCCGGTTTTATGCCGTTTATCTTTTGCAGGCGCAGAGCGCAGCGCGCCGCGTCCATGGCGGTATTGCCCCCTCCGACAACCAGGGCATGCCGGCCGATATTTACCGGAGTGTGGTATTCGGGGAATTTGTAGGCGGACATCAGGTTTATCCGGGTCAAAAACTCATTAGCCGAATAAACATTGCAAAGGTTCTCTCCCTTTATACCCAAAAATAACGGCACTCCGGCGCCTAGCCCCAAGAAAATCCGGCTAAACCCCTGCTGAAATAATTCATCCAAAGAGACGGTCTTACCCACCAGAACATTGGTTTTAAATTCTACCCCTAACTTAGCTAAATAATTAATCTCATAATCAAGGATTTCCCGCGGCAGACGGAAGTTCGGAATGCCATACCTTAAAACTCCGCCGCAACTCTGCAGGCCTTCAAAAACAACTACCGCCGCCCCTTTTCTGGCTAATTCACCGGCGCAGCATAACCCTGCCGGGCCGCTGCCAACCACGGCTACTTTGGCCTCCGATGATTGGGCATCTTTTTCTACCGGTGCCTGCAAGTTATTGCGCATTCCATAATCGCCGACAAACCTCTCCAAAAAATGGATATTGATTGCCTCGGAGCTGCAATACGCTAATTTGCTTTTATTCAACACGCAGGCTTTGCGGCATTGGTATTCCGCCGGGCAAACCCGGCCGCAAATCGAAGGAAAATTATTCGTTTTGCGGATAGTAAAATAAGCTCCGGCATAATCTTTTTTAGCAACCTGGAAGATAAACTCTTTGATATTGATATTTACCGGGCAGCCCGAAATGCAGGTAGGATTTTTACATTGGAGACAACGCAGGCTCTCAGCTAAAGCCTCCTTTTCTGAATATCCTAATACTACTTCATCGAATCCGCTTATCCTTTTATCGGCAGATAACTCTTTTGCTTTAATGGGTTCTTTAGTCATATTGGAAACAGTTTCCAACTCAATCGGGAAACAGGGCCTAAAATTTTAATTTACAGATATGCTTCTCTTTCTCCAGATATATGGAGTTCCTTTTTTCCAGCTCCTCCCAATCAACTTGGCCAGCTTCAAACTCCGGGCCGTCTACGCAGCTGAATTTAACTTTTCCGGCAACGGTTACCCTGCAGCAACCGCACATCCCGGTAGCATCAACCATCAGCGCGTTTAATGAAACAATTGTTTTAATATTGAAAGACTGGCTAATCTGCGAAACTTTCTTCATCATCGGGATTGGCCCTACCGCGTAAACTAAATCATATTTATCTTTTTTAAGCAGGTCCTCTAAAACATCAGTGGTAAAACCTTTTTGGCCAAGCGAGCCATCATCAGTCATCAGATAAATTTTATCCGCCGTATCCCTAAGTTCTTTTTCCAATATTAATAATTCTTTAGTCTTGGCCCCGATGACCGCCGTAATATTGTTTCCTGCCTGCTTTAGGCTTGTTGCCACAGGATAAATTTCGGCAATCCCTACTCCACCGCCGACTAAAATAACTTTGCCATAATTTTTTATCTTGGTAGCATGGCCCAGAGGGCCAACCAACGCGTATAGAGTATCGCCTGCATTAAGGGCACCTAAAGTTTTAGTCGTCAGTCCCACTTCCTGGAAAATAAGGATTATGGTTTGGGCGAAACTATCTGCCTTAACAATAGTCAGCGGTATCCGCTCTCCTTTTTCGCTGGGCATAACTACGACGAATTGCCCGGCGCCGGCTTTGCGGCTAATCTCCGGGGCGCTTATCGTCAGCTTGACAACCCTTACTCCGGCATGATCGACGATAAGTTCTTTAGCGATTATTTTACCGGCTTTGCTCAAATCAGACATATTCATCCCTTAGCCCTTTTTCGACGCGGCTAAAAAATTCTTTCAGTTTAACTTGTTCAGACGCAGCCAGTTCTTTAGAATGCCGCGCGATCATTTTATAGCCGGTATCCCTGACTGCCACGGAAGCAAAATCATCCAGATATTCTTTCAACGTAATCAAAGCGTTCATCTTGCATTTACCCTTAATCGTTCCGGGCTTAGCCAACTGCATAAAACTTTCACCGGTCCGGTTCATCCGGTAACAAGCGGCGCAAAAACTGGGAATATAATCATGGGCAATTAAAGTCCCCACTATTTCATCCAAACTGCGATGGTCGCCAAGAGAAAATTGGCCGCCTGCCTGTTCTTCGGCGCTAGTGGAATAACCTCCGGGTGAGGTAGATGATTCAGCGCTAATCTGAGAAACACCCAGGCTTAGAAGCGTATCGCGCAGCAGCGGGTCTTCACGCGTCGACATGATTATCCCGGTATACGGCACAGAAAGCCTTAAAACCGCGACTACTTTCTTAAACTCATCATCAGAAATTTTGCAGGGAGGATTAAAAGACAATTGCGCGCCTTCTGCCGGCTCAATGCGCGGCACAGAAATAGTATGCGGCCCGACCTTAAATTTCTCTTCCATGTGTTCAATATGGGAAAGCAGGCCTAAAGTTTCAAAGCGGTAATCATATAGACCGTAAAGAACCCCAATCCCTATGTCATCTATTCCCGCGGTAAATGCGCGGTCAACCGCATCAATCCGGTTATCCGGATCGCTTTTTGGCCCTTTAGGATGCATCCGGCGGTACGTTTCTTCATGGTATGTTTCCTGAAAAACCTGATAAGTTCCAATACCGCTCTCCTTAAGCCGCTTAAATTCGCTAGTGCCAAGCGGCGCGCAATTAACATTAACTCTTTTTATTTTATGCTTGCCCACCCCTGCCGCATAAATAGCCTTAACTGCCTGGACATAATAATCTATATTGGATTTATCTTCCGGGGCAGCCTCCCCGCAAACCATCAGTATTCTCTTGTGGCCGCGCCCCAGGAGCCACTCTACCTGATGTTTAATTTCAGGCACAGTTAGGGCCTTACGCTTAATCAACGGGTTATCCGCTTTGAATGCGCAATATAAACAATTATTAGCGCAAAGATTGCTGATATAAAGTGGCGCAAAGAGCACTACCCTTTTCCCATAAATCTCTTCCTTAACTGAATTAGCCGCGCTGAATATCTTCTGAATATATCCGGGATCATCCACCGCAAGCAAAGCCGCTGACTCAGCCATTGTAAGCCGCTTAAGCGCACGGCTTTTATTCAGAATTGCATCAAGCGCGCGCTGATCAGTGTTTACCGCCTCAATTAATAAATTATTTATTTTTTCTGCGTTAATATATTTCATAAAATTAAAGCGCCTCCAGATCGGTTGGGGCGCGGCCTAAAGAACGCAAGAGAGAAACCGTGGATTCAATCTGGGCGGAAATATCCTCGGATTGATGCGCTCTGTCCGGATAAATAGAGTAAAATGGCCGATAGGATAACGGGGTAACATTAAGCATCAGCGAATTTGCTCCCGCAAGCAGGCTGCTTTTTGCCGCGTCCTTGCTTAAAGTTTCCAGAGCGGTAGTTACCAGAATCTTGGCATTGTTGTCGCCTACAATTCTGGCCAGGGCCAAGACCTTAATCACTTCTTCTACCGGCACGGACTTGTGATTTGAGAAAGGCGTAGCCGGATGCGGGATAAAAGGGCCGAAACTATACATCTCCGCGCGCAGCTCTTTAGCCAGAAATAAATCATTTAAAATATCTTCATTGCTCTGCCCGGGTAAGCCGATTAAGCTTCCGGTAAGGATTAAGTAACCCAGAGCATAGGCCTTGCGTAAATGCAGCAGCCGGTTCTCTAAGCTCATCCCGGGATGCACCTTCTGATAAAGCTTAAGGTTGGAAGTTTCAAAACGCATCAGCAGGCCGCGGGCTCCGGCCTGATAAAGTTTTTCTAAACCCTCTACTCCGATCTCGCCAAAACTTATAAAAATCAGCGCGGGAAATTTTTCCTTGATCTGTTTAACGATATCCGCTAATTCATCAATGGTGTATCCGGGATCCTCTCCGCTTTGCAAAACTAAAGATTTAAATCCATAAACTTCAACCGCCTCTTTAGCCGCCTGTAAAATTTCATCCTTACTCATGCGATAGCGCTTCAGTTCCTTATTATGATAAGATATCCCGCAATACTGGCAACCCTGGCAACAGTAATTGGATATCTCAATTATCCCATGGACGCAGCAGGAATTTTTATGGTATTTCTGGCGCAGGAAATTTGCTGTTTTAAAAAATAACTCTATCTTGTGCTTGTCTTTTGACCCCAATAGGTACAACAGCTCCCGGCGGCTGAGCTCTCTTGACTGGCTGGCCTTATCCAATATTGCAAATAGTTTCTTATCCGTATGCGTACCGTTAAACTGCAGGCGGGAAAGCTTTAAATCCACCTCCTGCAATTGGAAAAACGTTTCTTTCCATACCGCAAGAATACTTTGGGCCTCAGAGGGAGAAATCTTGCTGACCACAAATCCTCCCTGCGCGTAGATATAATCGCCGATATCGATTTTGGACAGTTCGTTATGGGCTTTCCTTTTCTCGCCAAAATAATCCACGGTGACCGTGTTATTCTCTATTTTTTCAACTTTCCCCGGTATGGCATAACACATCTTAAACTAAAGCAGCCTTTCTTGGATAAATTTATCAACTTGTTCGGTCAACTCTTGCAGCTTTTCTTGCAATGTACCGCTTAAAGATTCGCCAAAACCTACATCAGCCACCTGGATGCCGGCAACATAAATTTTGGTTGTAATCTCCAAATCGGAGGTTAACCTGAAAATATCCTTAAGATTTAGTTCATGGGATGAGAGCGCACTGTCTTTATTTGTAAAAGAGGCTTGCTCTAAACCAAATATCTTTAACTCCCCTATCGGCAATTTTGCGTTGATACCGTCGATAAGTAAAACCGTATCATAGTCCTGCAGGCGATGGATTAAATCAAAACTGGCAATGCCAAAATCAAGATAGTCGATACCCGGGCGCGGATAATGATTAAGGAGGGACCCCAGAATAATTACCCCTATTCCGTCATCTCTCCTTAAACTGTTGCCTAAACCGATTACCGCGATTTTTTTAGACAAAGCTTACGTCCAGCAAATGCGTGGCGCAGGATATGCAGGGGTCATAGGAACGGGCCAACATCTCAAGATCAAGGGTAATCTCTTCTTGAGTTTTCTTACCCAACAACTCCGGGACAAGTTTGCGCATATCATCCTCTAAATTACCTATATTCTGATTGGTAGGAATCACGCAGTTGGCAGCCGTAATATGCGCGGAATCATCAATTGTATATTCATGGAATAAAGAACCCCGGGGTACTTCAACGCATCCTGTGCCGGTATTGGGTTTATATTTGATCTTGCCAACTTCACTTCTCTTTGGCCAGGAGGCAACCACCACCCCCTCCTCCTTTAATCCGTCTTTTAAAATCTTCTCCAGTATAGTAATCGATTCTTCCAGGCAGTGCACCCATTCCACAAGCTGAGCGGCAGTATTAAGGTAAGGGTTATAGCAGGGAGCCTTTAGCCCTAATTCGGCGGCTACTGCCTTGGCTTTTTTGTGCAGCTTATTGAAATTATTGTTAAAACGCGACAGGGATCCCACGGCATAAGACTTGCCGTTGATCTTGGAAATTTTAGCCTTGGAATAATCGACCACGGATTCCATAAAAAGTTTACGGTAATCCCGCACTTTGCTCTTTTCCCCGTTGACCATTAAATCTCCGTCATACATCGCGTATTCATCATCAGAGGTCAGGGACATATATTGAGTCGGCCTCTGGAATTGCGGAAATTTAAGCGTCTTAATGATCTTTACCGTCGCTTCGCCGTCTTTGCGCGATTCTAACATCAGGGTATGCAATTTTTCCAGTCCTTCCCTTGACGGAAGCTGGGTAAGCCCGCCGATAACATAACTTATCGGATGGATATGCCTGCCGGCAAGCACCTCTGCGCCATAATCACTCATCCGCTTCATCCGTAAAGCCATCTCAATTACCGGCCGGTGCGTTTTGATCAAAGGAACAATACTTTTTACCCCTAATAAATCCGGGGCAACCAGAATATAGATGTGCAAAATATGGCTGTCCAGCATCTCGGTGTATAGCAGCAGCTTCCTGAGCATCACTACTTCAGCTGATGGTTTTACGCCCAAGGCATCCTCTGCCGCCTTAATGCTGGCCAGGGTATGCCCGCAAGCGCAAATGCCGCAGATACGGCTGGTCAGATGCTGGGCTTCCCAGATCGACCTGCCGACAAGCATCGACTCAAAAAAACGCGGAGATTCAATTACCTGAAACTCGCATTTAGCCAGCTTGCCTTCTTTTACGTCCACAACAATATTACCATGGCCCTCTACCCTGGTCAGATAATGCACATCAACATTCAGGTTTTGCGAATCTATCTTATTTGAACTCTTGGTCATATTTCTCCCCCATAGAATCATTATATAAAGTAAAACTATTCAGGATATCCTCTACCTTTAACCCGTATTTTTGCAAGATATCTTTTGCCGCGTCACTTGCCGGTTTCTCAACCAACCCTCGGCAGCCATAGCAGCGGTTTCCGTTATTAATGCACCAGGAGTTGCATCCGGCGCGGGTAACCGGGCCCATACACTCCTGATCCTTTTCATAACGACAGACATTTTCATTCATCTTGCATTCCACGCAAACAGCGTAATTGGGCAAAGGATAAGGCTTACCCAAAAGGATTGCTTTGAGGACCGCAATAATCTCGGGAATATAAGGCGGGCAGTTAAGGATATAATAATCCACTTTCACTACCGCGTCCAGCGGCATGGCCTTAATGGTGTTGATCAACCCGGCCTTGTCCCCGTAAACTCTTTGTTTGGCCAACTCTAGGGGCGAGCGGTTCTTGATCCCGTTTACTCCGGCAATAGTCGCGCAAGAACCAAAAGCCACTAAAATTTTCGCCTTCTCCCTGATTTTCTTAATCCGCGCGACATCATTATCAGTAGTAATACTTCCTTCGACGATAGCAACGTCATAGTCCTGGCCGTTTTCGGACATAACTTCCCGGAAGCTGACGATATCGACAAGCTCGGTCAATTCAAGAAAAGTGTTGCCCATATTGGCAAACTGCAGCTGGCAGCCCTCGCAATCCGTAAAATCAAAAAATGCCACCTTGGGTTTAGATTGCTTTTTCATGACACTCTCCTTTAAATTTTTTTAAATCATTATAAGTGAATACCGGGCCCGACTGGCAAACATAAACCCCTTCGATCTGGCAGTGCCCGCATTTACCCAAACCGCAGCGCATCCGCCTTTCCAAAGAAACAATAATCTGATGGTCGGGTATCTTTTTCTCCAGTAATTTGACGATAACAAATTTATACATAATCGGCGGGCCAACCACAACCCCGTAGGTGCGGGTAGGATTGATGTCTACTCCGGGAATTAAGGTAGTAATCAGGCCGACATTACCCTTCCACTCCGGATCTGCCCGGTCAACGGTACAATTGAATTTGATTTCAGCTCTTTTCATCCATTCCTTGGTTTCCTCTTCGAATAACAGTTCTTTGGGGCTCCTGCAGCCAAGCAGGATCTGCACATTGCCGAAATCATTGCGATTGTGCATAATGTACCGGATTAAAGAGCGCAGCGGGACGATGCCTAATCCTCCGGCAACAATCATCACGTCGTAACCAAACATATTATCCACGGGAAATCCTCTGCCAAAAGGGCCGCGGATGCCTAGTTGGTCCCCTTTGCCTAATTTATGCAGCTTATCGGTAAATACGCCGACGTTTCTTACGGTAAGCTCAAAATAACCTTTATCGCTTGGCGATGAACAGACCGAAATCGGAGCTTCTCCAAAACCAAAAATAGAAACCATCACAAATTGCCCGGGAACATGCCCAAGATTAATTTTATTTTCCAGTTGGATACGGAAGAATTTTTCCTTATCCGTAACCATCTGCGCTTCGATGATCTTAGCCTTCATCGGCAGATAAGGGGTAGTCCTCATTTTTTCCAAAAGTATCTCACGTTCAAGCATATTGACTCCTTGCCCACAAGGGCACACCCGCGCAATACCTTATAAGCGCGGGGCGTATCTTCAATTATTCATGCCCCTCTTCACTAAGCAGGGAATTTACAGTTTCAATCAGGCTGATATCCGCCATACAGGTCCGCGTGCACCTTCCGCAGCCGGTACAAAAATAACGGTTAAACTTATCAACCGGATATTTGAATTTAC
>JAQUQW010000005.1 GCA_028716245.1 Candidatus Omnitrophota bacterium
CAGAGGCACGACCGGTGCTATCGGAGGATTGACCACGGGTGCACTAGAAGGAGGCAGAGAAGGATTTAAGGAAGATGTGGAGTCGATCAACAAGGTTAACAATTGGGTAAAAGATAATCAGGGGGTAATCAGCAAGGCTGATAATTGGGTAAAAGATAATCTTTGGTAGTATTTTAAGAGGTAAATAAAAACAAAATGGGGCGTTTCTCTAAAAGGAACGTCCTATTTTGTTGTAATTTCCAAAACATTTACTTGATTTGGCTTTTTATCCACGGTATACTTTTTAACACATTGCCCTGTCGTCTAATGGTAGGACACAAGATTCTGGATCTTGTTATCATGGTTCGAGTCCATGCGGGGCAGAAATAGTTTTAAAAATTTATTGACAAATAAAATATACTGAAGTAAACTTTTTTTAAAGAAGAACAGGTTCTCATACCGGGCAGAATTTAGACAGTAGCGAAAGCTACGGGACTTCTCTTGTTTTTAAACATTTTAAAAGGATCCCAAAATATGAGAACTGGCGTCTTCTTTTTTTATTGCGATTTTTCAGCGTGGCCTTCCGAAAAGTTCTCATCTGAATCTTATCCAGCCTTTTTAAGTTTAATAAATAGCTTTGTAAGAAATCAAAAACACAGATGAATATCTGGTCCAACCTTTTCTATAAATACCGTAAATTCTGGAAAGCACTGAAATTATATTTATTGCTTGCTGGTCCGGGTATTATTGTAATGATTGCCGATAATGATGCCGGTGGTATTACAACGTATGCCGTAACCGGGGCTAAATATAAATATCATCTGCTTTGGTTTCTTATTCTTCTAGGCCCGATTGCTTATTTTGTCCAGGAAATGACCGTCCGCTTGGGAACCGTAACTAAGCGCGGTCATGCTGAAGCTATTTTTCATTCTTTCGGACCTTTGTGGGGATGGTTTTCCTTACTAGATTTGGTTTTAACAGATTGGCTGACTTTGGTTACAGAATTTATTGGAATGACGGCAGCCATGAGCATTTTTCACATTCCACCGGTAATAACCGTAATCGTCGTATGCATAATAATGGGTGGAATGGTTATTCAGGGCCGTTACTGGACATGGGAAAAAATTGTCATGGTTTTTTGCGCTGTTAATTTGGTCTATATTCCTGCTGCCTTCATAGTGCATCCCTCGGTTAAAGATATTCTTTATAATAGTGTAATCCCGCATTTTCCTCCCGGTGGTTTTAATAATGAGATTTTCTTTATGTTGATGGCTAATATCGGGACTACCATTGCCCCTTGGATGATATTCTTTCAACAAAGTGCCGTTGTAGACAAGAACATGAAAGAAAAAGACATGGGGTGGGGTAAACTCGATACCGCTCTGGGCTCACTTTTTACTGTACTGGTTGCAGTTTTTATTATTATCGTTACCGGAACTGTATTGTTTGGTCAAAATATCGAAAGCGCAGCTCAAGCTGCAATTCAGCTCATGAACGTAAATAAGAATCTTGGGACGCTTTTAGCCATTGGACTTTTTGATGCTGGGTTATTGGGAGCTATTTGTATTTCTCTAGCTAGTTCATGGGCATTTGGCGAGGTTTTTGGCTGGGCGCATTCATTAAATCACAAGATCAAAGAAGCTCCGTGGTTTTACGCATTTTATTTTTTCGCTTTAGTTACGGCCGGAACAGTAGTTTTAATCCCCGGTGCTCCGCTAGTTTTAATTACACTCTTTGTTCAGGTAATCGCGGTTACTTTACTGCCTGCGGCGCTTGTTTTCTTAATCCTGCTTCTTAATGATGAAGGGACGATGGGTAAATTCAAGAATACATTGCTTCAGAATACCGTTAATATTTCGATAGTAGCAGGTATAATTATTTTATCAACCTTATACGGAATCAGTGCGTTATTTCCGAATATTTTTAAGTAACCTTTTGCAGGAGATAAATATGGGATTATCCTCAAATAGCTTTATTTTTAACCATATAAAAAAGTTTTTTAGTGATACATTTTCTGCGATTCATGCAATTAATACCAAATATGCTACTCCGCAATTAAGGACAAGTAGGGCAGTAAAAATTGCTTTATTGTGTTTGCGGATTTATTTGATTGTCTTGGTTGGGTTGTTATTCTTCAAATTCTATACGACACTGACAGCCAAGTAAATTAGGGACTATCTATGAACGAAACTAACCAGGTAAATAATAGGGAGATAGGAAAAAGCTATTTTTTAAGTGAAATAGTGAAACTACCGGTTTTCTTGCATGATAATAAAATCGGCAAGCTTACGGATTTTTTAATTGTAGATAAAGATAAAATTGCGGAAGTAACGCATCTTTGTATTGCCCGGCCGTTTGGTGAGCCAGCCTTGCTTGTGCCCTGGGAAAAATTAAAATCTTTGTCGGATAAAAATATTATTATCGATATTGAAACTATAGAACAATATACTGCTAACCCTCCAGAAGGAGCAATATTGTTAAAGGATTATATTCTCGATAAAAGAGTACTTGATGGTGAGGGCAGAGAAGTAGAGATGGTTTATGATGTAAAATTAGTTTTAAAGAATAGTAAGTTATATGTTACCGATGTAGATTTAAGTAAATACGGCTTGCTTCGTAGAATTGGTTTAAAGTGGTTGGCCGATTTTATTTATAACCTAGCCGCAAAGATCAGGAGTCAGACAGTTTCATGGAGCTATGTTGAGCCGCTACCGGAACAAATCAGTAGTTTTAAAGGAGACCTTAAGTTAAAGGTGCTGAAAGAGAGGCTGGCTGATATGCCGCCAGTTGATTTGGCGGATATTCTGGAAGAAATGGATCCTGCTCAAAGAGTCGCTATATTCGGGGAGTTAGATACTGAGCATGCTTCTGATACCTTAGAAGAGTTAGACCCAAGGGTTCAGAGGGACATGATAGCTTCACTGAAGAAGGAGCGTGCAGCACAGCTCATTAATGAGATGACTCCTGGACAGGCTGCGGATATTTTATCCGTATTGCCTTGGTGGGAGGTAAAAGCTATCCTACAATTGCTTAATAAAGAGAATGCGATTAAGATCCAGGATATTTTAGAGAAACAAGAAGAAAAGATTGTTGATTTTGCCGCAACAAATTTTCTAAAATTTACTCCTGAGAGAACAGCTTTACAGGCGCGCAGGGCTTTTCAGCGGGCAGCTAAAGGTAAAGAAGCAATAATGTATCTTTATATTTTGGATGAACAGGAAAAATTATTAGGGGTAATAGATCTTAAAGAACTTTTAATAGCCGAAGATGAAGTTTTGCTTAAGGATGTTATGGTTTCCAAAGTAATTATCCTTACTCCCGAAAGCACGCTGAAACAAGCTTCAGAAATGTTTGCAAGATATTCTTTTCGCGCGTTACCTATTATAGATAAATCCGGAAAAATGCTCGGAGTTGTTCCTTACCGAGATGTTATGAATTTGAAGCATCTTTATTTAGGATAGAAGGAGGCTACGTGCAAGCCATTTTAACTATTTTAGGAATAGCTGGGTTACTTTCTTTAATAGGTTGGCTTATAAAAATAGATAACACTCATAAAGACAATGAACTTTACCTCTATAAAGAAATTAAATATCTTAGGGTAGAAAACGCGAAGCTACAGGACAATATAAAGAATATACCTGCAAAGTGCATGGTTTAAACCCCACCTTTTATTCCAAAGAATAAATTCAATAAACTGGAATCTACCTTCTGCTGGTCCAATCACAACTTGGACTGCAGATCTGTGTGGAAAGGGGAAGTTTCAGGCCCAGCCTTTTTTCTTTTATAATATGACAAGAGGCCAGTTTGATCCTAAGGGTGATTATAAAGCTTTACCAGATGGTGATAAGCAATCCCAATATCAGGAACAAATTCTCTTGAAATATGGTTTTACAGATAATATAGAGCTGGCTGCCCAAACTATTTATCAACAGAATTATATTAAGCAAGGAAATTTAAGAGCGCATGACGCAGGTTTAGGCGATAGCCTTTTTCTGTTACGATATTGCACTTGTCATGAAAAAGAAGAAGGATGGTTCCCAGATATTGACGGTATGCTTCAACTTAAAGTGCCAACTGGCAAGTATCAACATCTTGATCCAAACAAGCTAGGTACAGATTTAAATGGCGCTACTTCTAGTCCAGGAGCCTGGACACCAGGAATCGGCATAGATATGACTAAAAAGCTTAAACCCTTCATTCTTCATTTTGATTATATCTATAGTTTTCCGCGGGAGGTACGGGGTGATGGTGTTAATAGCGATTACGCTAATTTTATTAATTCCGATTTTTCTATAGAGTATTTTTTAACCAAAGGTTTTAGCCTTATGTTAGAAGCAAATACTTTTTGGCAGAAGGATAAGTATCAGAATGGGACAAGACAACCATCCACAGGTATAAGATCTTTGACTATTTCTCCTGGCATAGGCTGGGCAAATGATAAGATTCAGACAGAAATAGCATATCAAAGAGTTGTTCTGGGCAAAAACACAACCGCTAATGATTCAATAGTCTTAACTTTAGTATGTTCATTTTGAAGCTTGAAAATATAACCTTAGTATTATGTTTATGGTATACTAAAATAGCCAGTTCTTTAGATAGCTGTTTCGCATCTTCCGTATACAGCCAGTTGCATATTTTGTCCAATAGGCGCAGAGTAGGGATATATAGTATATTAGGGCTGGACTTAACCGTTTAGCCCTCTTTGCTTATTCGCTAAATTGCTTGTAATTTTAGGATTAGAGAGGACAATGCATTTATGACTAAAACGGCAAAAAATAGAGTTCCCCACATCATTTTCCTGTATTGGGTAATCAAAATAGTATCTACAACATTAGGAGAGACCGGTGCAGATATGTTTTCCATGACCTTTAATTTAGGCTATGGAGATACTGTTATGATATTTATGGCTCTGTTTCTTGTATTTCTTGCAATTAAACTTTCCTTGAGAGGGTACCACCCCTGGGTTTATTGGTTAACTTTCACCGCATCAGCTATCGCAGGGACCGCAATATCTGATTTTATAGATCGTACATTAGGACTTGGTTATACATTGGGTTCTGCCGGTCTGATAGTGATGCTATTGATAGTCCTTGCAGTTTGGTATAAGAAGGAAAAGTCGATAAATGTAGAACATATTACTACGCCTACTGCGGAGATCTTTTATTGGACAGCATTTTTATTTGCAAATACATTGGGAACTGCCGCAGGGGATTTATTTGCTGATAACTTGGGGCTTGGATTTGCGCATAGTGCGATTGCGATATCCGTGGTACTTGTTATTGTAGCCCTACTACACTTCTATACCAAAGTCTCCAATGTATTGTTATTCTGGGTGGCTTTTGTTTTAACAAGGCCATTTGGCGCTACATTTGGAGATTTTCTTACTAAGCCCATTACGAAGGGTGGCATTAACCTTGGTACAGTGAATTCTTCAATAGTTATTTGTATAATCTTATTTTTTGCAATTACTAAAGAGAATAAATTAGAAAAAGGGAGGTGGAAAATACCTAAACAGGAACTCTAACTTGTTTGTAATTCTGGGATCTGTGATAAAATACGTAAAGTTAAATAAACTAAAAGGAGGAAGCGATGAAAGTGTCAAGAAATGTGTTTCTCGGGTTAGTCGTGGTGGGGATATTGGGTTTTGTTTCAGGGGTATCATTCGCAGAAACTGCAACATCAGCACCAGCGGCAACTCCAGTAGCAGCAGCAAAGAAAGCAAGACATGAAGCTAGAATTAAGCTTCTGCAGGATTCCGCAGCAGCTCTCCAGGTGACAAATCCAGATTTAGCAATAAAATTGACTGATATTGTGAACGGGCAGTCAAATGAGAAAGCGGAAGGCAGTAAAGAAAAAGTAGCAAAAGGTTCAGCTGAATGGAAAGCCAAACATGATGCAAGAATCCAGCTTTATAAAGATTCCGCAGCAGCTCTTCAAATTAATCATCCGGATTTAGCAAAGGGTTTAATGGCTTTGACAGTGCCAAAGCAGAAGACTGCAATGCAAAAGTCGGCTGAAGAAAAGAACGAGAAAGAAGAAACGGGGGAGAAGGTAGAGCCTAAATCAGAACAAGGCGAGACTAAATAAAAGGACTGTTATATAGTAAATAGCGGCAGGGCTAAAAAATCCTGCTGCTATTATTTTTATAAGTAATAAGTTGTAATTGTAATGCTCCCCATTAGTCAAGGGGTTTTCAAGTTAGAACCGGCTCTTTGTTGAGACACGTTTCAAAGCACTGTTTTGGCGTCATGTTGTTTAAGCTTTGATGCGGGTAATCCGTATTGTAGTTGTTGATCCATTTATTGAGCGCGATTTCAAAGTCAAACGGGTTATCCCAGTCATAGCACCAGACAATGTCTTCTTTGATGGTACGCATGACCCGTTCGGTATCAGAATTGCCTTTGGGATTCGACCAGGTGGTGAATATCTGTTTGATTCCCATGACTGCGCAGTTCATCATGAATCGCTGGGACGTGGGTTGGCAGCCGTTGTCGGAGATCAAGAATAACTGTTCTTTTTCCGTCTCTTGAATCCCCTTGGGGAATCGGGAATCAACCGCTCGGTTCAATGCTTTAAGCCAATCTTCGGTTTTAGACTGTAATCCAAGATGGTAGCCGACAATCTCCTTGGTGTACCAGTTAAGAACCACGGTAAGATAGAGCCATCCCCAGCCGGTCATTTTGATTTTGGTCATATCAATACCCCAGAAGTGGTTAGGGCGAGCGGCATGAGGCTTGGGACGCAGAGGGGCATTAAATTTATCTCTAATAAGCCTAATTCTTGTAATTATCCCCAATTTCCTATATAATTAGTTTATTAGTATTAAGAGATACAGTTATTACCTATAGCAACGCGCGCAGGATATAATTATATCTAATATTTGCAGGAGCAGGGCCATAAAAAATAGTATTATGCAGGAAATTGTAGTATTATACGGAAGAAAGACTAGAACAATAAACAGCATAAAAAAGGAGGGAGCAGGATGAAAACTGTTAAAACATTAGGGGCTGTCTTAGGTGTTTTTTTATTTCTCGGAGGGTATGTTTGTGCTCAAGCACAGTCAAATACCCAAACTCAACCAACCTCTACAGAACAGCCAGGTGTACGGAAACCACTAACCGTTGATGATGTGGTTCAAAAAATGAAAACAGATCTTGATTTAACCCAAGAGCAAGCAGACGCCCTTAAGCCCATTATTGAACAGAACAGGGCTAAACGAAAAGAACTCAGGGAAACCCTGAAACAGCAGGGGGCCGATAAAGATATTATCCTTAGTCAAATGAAAAAATTAACTCAGGAATTGGACCAGCAGTTAAGTAAAATCTTAAGTCAAGATCAGATGGATAAATTCAAAGCTATGAGAGTCCAGAGGAGTCTTCAGGGAGAAAAAAAACAAAGCGGGATGTCGCGCTGAATCCTGGCCGGGAACATTTCTGATTTTGCAAAAGAAAGAGAGATGCGGAGATGAATAAATTTGGCATAGTTTTTTTGACTGCTTTATTTGGGGTATTGTGCATTGGTTACGGGACTTCATATAGCGCAGATGGGCCGGAAGCAAAACAAAAGTTAATCGAGCAATTATTCAAAGAGGTGCCGCCAAAAGACGGCGTGAAAGAAATAACCTGCGAGCAGTTCCAGAAAATTCGTAACTCGGGAGCAGATTATGTCTTGGTCGATGTTTTATCGCCGGAAAGTTATGCGAAAGGCCACATAGGGGGCGCCATTTCTTTTCCTGTTAAAACGATAGATGATAAAACCGTTTCCGCGAAATTGCCTAAGAATTTGTTTGTCGTTGTATACTGTGGTAGTTTTCAATGCCATGCAAGCACGATCGCCGCCAAGAAATTATCCGGGTTTGGATATAAGGTTTTCGATTATAAAGGTGGTTTAAGGGAGTGGCAGGAACGGGGGAACGCGCTTGTAAAATGACGAGAATAAAAAATGGCTAAGACGCAAGGGATCGAGAAGATCAGCCAGGAATCAAGAAGATCAAGCGCTTTTAAAGATTTAGCCGTGTTAGCTTCTGTTGTTATTGTTACCTTGTTGCTTTCCTATTTCTTCAATGTATTTATATTTCTTGTAGAGTTTTTTCAAAAACATCCCCAATCGATAACTTGGATAGATGAAATTATCACTGGTTTTTTAGCTTTAAGCATTGGTTTTGCGGTTTTCTCTTGGCGCAGATGGCGGGAACTAAAAAAGGAAACCACTGAACGTTTAAGATTGCAAAAAGAACTCATTAGAATTGCCGAGACAAAAGCAGAAACCGAAAGAATTATTTGCAGAGAGCTTAAGTGTGACATTGAAGTGTATAAAAAGATCGAGCAAGATGTTATATCTGGTCAGGCTAAAGCAAAAGGAGTAACTTGATACAGAAGGAGGAAAAATGCGAAGGAACTCGTTGGCATTATTTATCGTTATGGTTTTTGTATTCGCCGGCTGTGAATCCGCCGGGCCAAAGACAGCCACAGGAGCGGTTGCCGGAGGGTTAATTGGCGCCACTGCCGGAGGCATAATCGGCTACCAAAGCCATAATGCCCTTGCCGGCGCCGGTATTGGCGCTGTAGCCGGAGCAGTTGGCGGCGGATTAATCGGAAACGCGATGGACAAAAAAGATAAAGAAGCAAGCGCGGTTAATCCTTACTATATACCGGTAACCAAGGTCGTGGAAATGGTTTCCCAGGGCACTCCGGATTCGCTAATAATTAGCGAGATCCAGAGGACGCACTCAACCTATCGCCTTAGCTCAGAAGCCATCACTTATTTAAAAAAGAATAAAGTAAGCGACCAGGTTATCGATTATATGCTGGGAACAAGCAAGTAGGTTTCTTTATTTGCCAAATAGAATTGTCAAAAATAAATGGATGAAGGGATTACGATAAAAATTGCCGGCCAGGCCGGCCAGGGGATCCAAACAATAGGCACCGCACTTTGTAATATCTTTAAAAGAAACGGGTCCCATATTTTTGCCAACCAGGATTATATGTCCAGGATACGCGGTGGAAATAATTTTTTCCAGCTAAGGGTCTGCGGTAAACCAACCCATACTTTACGCCAAAAATCGGATATAACGGTAGCTTTGGATAAACAAAGCGTGCAATTGCACCGTAATGATGTTGCCAGCGGCGGGATTATTGTTTTTGATAAGGCTAAATTTAATCTTTCCGGAGAGGACAAAGTGCTTTTTAATATCCCATTCTATGATTTAGCCAATTCCATCGGTGGAAGCGACCTTTTTATCAATGCTGTTTGTTGCGGAGCAGTGGCAGGCCTGGCGCAGGTAAATCCGGATTGCCTTGAGCGGGCAATCAGAGATTTATTCGCGGATAAAGACGAGGAAATTATCAGTAAGAACATAAAAGCAGCCCAGGCCGGTTATAATTTTGCCAAGGATAACTTTAGAAATGATAAATTCAAGGTAGGATCAGCGCCGGCCGGAAAAAATTTATTAATGAATGGCAATGACGCGATCGCCCTGGGGGCAATCCGGGCAGGTTGTAAATTTTATTCAGCCTATCCGATGAGCCCTTCGACAAGTATCATGAACGTAATCGCTAAGTATGCAAAGAGATTTAATATTTTGGTTGAGCAGGCAGAGGATGAAATTGCCGCCATCAATATGGTTATCGGCGCCTCTTTTGCCGGAGCCCGCTCAATGACCGCTACTTCCGGAGGAGGACTGGCTTTGATGGTCGAGGGATTGAGCCTTGCCGCAATGACCGAAACGCCCATTGTTGCCGTTGATGCCCAGCGTCCGGCGCCGGCTACGGGATTCCCTACGCGTACCGAACAAGCAGATTTGAATTTTCTTATTCACGCCGGGCACGGTGAGTTTGCCAAGGCAATCTATGCTCCCGGCACTATCCAGGAGGCTTTTTATCTGACAGTTAAAGCATTTAATACCGCGGAAAAATACCAGATTCCGGTTTTGATCATGACCGACCAGCATCTGGCGGATTCGCTGCAGGATATTGAAGGGTTTGATTTAAATAAAGCTGGCGTGCAAAGGTTTATTATATCAAAAGAAGATTCTCAGAAAGCGTCCGGTTATAAAAGATACCAATTAACTGACTCTGGGATATCCCCGCGGGCTATCCCTTCTTGGATTGAGGATGTTATCTATGCTGATAGTGATGAGCATAATGAAGAGGGGCATATCACCGAAGATGCGGATACGCGCATACAAATGGTGAAGAAAAGATTTTTTAAAAAGATGGCCGGGCTTAGGCAAGAGATAGAGAAGCCGACTCTATATAATGCGCAGAAGGCGCAAACTCTCCTGTTGGGGTTTGGTTCAACCTACGGGGTATTAAAAGAAGCTTCCGAGGCTTTGGGTAAAGATTTCGGGTTTGTGCATTTATCGCAAGTATGGCCATTCCCCGGTTTGGAATTAAGCCCATTGCTAAAAAATAAGAAGAAGATTTTAACGGTAGAAAATAACGCAGGCGGCCAGCTTGCCGGACTGCTGATGCGGGAAACAGGCATTAAAGCCGACAACTCCATATTACGGTATGATGGAAGGCCGTTTAATCTGGATCAGCTTATTGAACAAATAAAAGAAATACAAAATCAATGAATATAAACGACTTAAAGAGCAATGATGAAATCGCTTGGTGCCCCGGCTGCGGAGATTTTGGAATTTTAAATGCCTGCAAAAAAGCCCTGACTGCGATTAATAAACAGCCTAAGGATATTTTATTTGTCTCCGGAATCGGCCAGGCAGCCAAGTTGCCGCACTATATAAGGTGCAATTGTTTTAACGGCCTTCACGGCAGAGCCCTGCCTGCTGCCGCGGGCGCAAAAATTGCCAACAATAATTTAACTGTAATTGTTACCACCGGCGACGGGGATTGTTATGGCGAAGGAGGCAATCATCTTTTGCATAATATCCGCAGGAATGTGGATATAACCGTTATTGTTTGCAATAATCAAATTTACGGTCTCACTAAGGGGCAGGCTTCACCGACTACCGATCTAGGATATGAAACCAAGGTTCAGGTCGATGGCGTAGTCTTGGAACCTTTGCATCCGCTGGAGATGGCTATTGCTTTAGGCTGCGGGTTCGTTGCCCGGGGGTATTCAGCCGATTCTGAGCATCTTTCTTGGCTGATAACCGAAGGGATAAAACATAAAGGGTTTTCCTTGATTGATGTATTACAACCTTGTGTTAGCTTTAATAAAAAAAATACTTATGAATGGTACGCCAAGAGGGTATATAAAGTAAATGCCGATGCCTCGTATAACCCCCAGGATAAGGCAGCCGCATATCAGAAAGCAGCACAGTGGGGGGAGAAGATCCCCATCGGTTTAATTTATCGGCAGGAGAAGGAAACGTATGAGGATAGAAGAGGGATGAATAGAAAAAACTCTTTGATTAATGAAGACATTAAAGATATAGATATAAGTAAGGAGCTGGGAGAATTTATTTATCCTTGATTCCTCTTGTTTTATTCATTATTTAGAGTAAAATAGTTTTAGTTAAGATATTTAGAACAATTAAACTGTCCCTTTCCGGAATAAAATCCGCGTATTTATTATAATGAAAAAAATATTTTTACTAAAAATTGTCTTGATTGTTATTATCGCTATTTCCTTGGCTACTTTTTTTAAGGCCAGCTATGATAATGATGATTCAACGCTTGATTTCTTATCCGGCTGCAATAAATTTTTATTATACGCATGTTTTTTATTGATTTTATTGCCTTGCATCGGCGTATCTTATGTAAGTATCGACAATTTTACCTATTCGGAATTACTTGTTTCTTATTTATCGAGCAAGGAAAAGTCGCCTCCCCTTTTAATTTTTGCGCAATACCCTAAAATATAATTATTTCCTAAGCTAAATTCAATACTAGAAGGAGTTTAATATGAAAAGGACAAATTTAACTTTATTTGGGTTCATAGTTACCTTGGTTGTCGGGTTGACATTAGCGTTCTCGCAAAAAACATTATTAGCTCAACAAGATAGAGCTAAAGAAACAACCACGGCCAAAAGTTCTTCTAAGGAACCGAAAAAAAGCAAGCACAAGATTAAGAAGCTGCTGAAAAAAGGAAATAAAAGCGCAGAATTAAAAGAGAGCAAGAAAACGCAAACGAAGGAAATACCGAAAGCAGATAAGAAAGAGGTTGGAGAAAAAATAGACGCTAAAAAGGATAAATAAAAAACCGAAATAAGGATAGTTTAGGGGTACTAATTATAAGGAAAGGACTAGAATGAAAAAGATACTTTTTACATTAATTGCGGTTACATTTATTAACTCTCTGTGTTTCGCCCAGCAGGAATCAACAGCAGCCAAAGAGCCTCAAAAACCAGCTGGATCGGCAACTGCGCCTGTCGCGGTGGCTCCTGTTTCTGTTCCGGCTCCGGTTCTAAGTAAAAGTATTACCGGTAAAGTTGAGACGGTATCAATTGGCGACCTCAGTAAAGGGATAAAACCGGAGATTGTGGTTATCGGCGAAGACGGCCAAAAACTGAGTTTGGTAGTAAAGCCCGGTACTCCTATTGTTGCCAAAGATACAAAAATAATCACTCTAACGGAAATAAAGAAGGACGATAAAGTTACCGTAGAGTATATAACTAAGCAATCCGGTACTCACAGGGCAGAGTCGATCAAATTAGTAGAATAATAAAATTATTATAGATTACGGCACGGGATAATCGTGCCTGCCGTAATCTAAAAGCCATGAAAACAAAAACCACTTTTTTATTAATTTTCATTATTATTTTTGGGATAGTTGTGTTTTTTTCATATAAGGCATATAAGATATATGAAGAAAATTTGAGTTTCAATAGGGAACAATGTATCCTTAACAAGAAAAAAGAGGGGTGGTTGCGCCTCAAGAAGAGCCTTGAGAACAAAATCGGGAATTTTAAAGGCGAGGTTGGTTTAGTGGTTGAAGATTTAAATACAGGGTGGGTAATCTCGTTTAATGAGGATACTTTAATCCCCTCAGCAAGCTTGGTCAAGGTTCCCATCATGCTTTCTTATTTTTATGCTGCCCAGGAAGACAAGGTCAATCTTAAAGACAATATAAAACTTAAATCTTTTGAGATGGTGTCCGGTTCAAAGGTGCTGGGAAAATTTCCGGTTGGCTCTCAATTTATGGTTGAAGAATTATTTGATCCGATGATTACCGTAAGTGATAATGCCGCCGCAAACGCGTTGATAGATTTATTGGGGTTTGATACCTTGAACGCATATTTTAAGAAAATGGGATTAAAAAATACTAATATTGCCCGCAATATGTTAGATTTTAGAGGCAGAAGAGAAGGCCAGGAAAATTATACTACTGCCGCTGATATGGCGTATATATTGGAAAAGCTTTACCGCCGGCAGTTTTTAAATCAGGAAATATCTGAGAAGTGCCTCCTCCTGTTGAACCAGCAGAAGATTAATGACCGCATTCCCAGAGATCTTCCTAAAGACGAGGTTTCTGTCGCGCATAAGACGGGCCTAGAAAGGCATATTTGCCACGATGCGGGAATAGTGTATACCCAGAAAGGTAATTTTTTAATCTGTGTTTTGGTAAAACATGGGAACAGGTATGCCTTGCCCGCCAAGAAGCTGATTTCCGATATCGCGTTATCCACCTACAATTACTATAAAAACTTTAATTAAATTTTTCTCATTGACAAAGCAATGCTTGGCCTTAAAATGAAAAAGAGGACAGGTTTTGCTTTTTTTATGCGGAGATTAAATGGTAATTAAAGAAGAAGAATTGAAAAATATTCAAGGTCTTACCGAGAAAGAGGCCTTGGAGAGCATTAAAAAATACGGCTATAATGAAATCCCCTCTCAGAAAAAGCGCAGTATTTTTGTAATATTCTTTAGCGTGGTAAAAGAACCCATGCTGCTTCTGTTAATCGGAAGCGGGCTGATTTATCTATTTTTAGGTGAACCAAAAGATGCCTTGATGTTGCTTTCTTTTGTATTCGCGGTGGTGGGTATCACCTTTTATCAGGAGAGAAAAACCGAAAGGACTTTGGAGGCTTTACGGGACCTTTCCAGCCCCAGGGCTTTGGTTATCCGCGACGGAATCCGCAGAAGAATCGCCGGAGGCCAGGTGGCCAAGGGTGACATTATAATTCTTCAAGAAGGAGACCGGGTCCCTGCCGACGCTATGATCATATCCTGTTCTAATTTATCAGTAGATGAATCTTTGTTAACCGGAGAATCGGTGGCTGTGCGTAAATGTGAATGGGATGGAGAAGTCAGCATTAAAAGGCCGGGCGGGGATGACCTTCCCTTTGTCTATTCAGGAACTTTAGTCGTGGCCGGGCGGGGCCTGGCAAAAGTCAGCTCTATCGGGATGCATACTGAAATGGGTAAAATCGGCCGCTCCCTGCAGAGTATTCGTCAAGAGGATACTCTTTTGCAAAAAGAAATAGGAAAAATTGTGCGTAATTTTTCTATTGCCGGAGTAATACTTTGTTTATTGGTAATCGTGCTTTACGGTTTGTCGCGCGGGAACTGGTTAAACGGCGTTCTTTCCGGCTTAACCTTGAGCATGGCGATGCTGCCGGAAGAGTTTCCGGTAGTTTTAATCATCTTCCTTACTTTAGGCGCCTGGAGAATTTCCAAAAGCCAGGTCTTGACCAGGCGTACCCCGGCCATCGAAACCCTGGGGGCAGCCACGGTTTTGTGCACGGATAAGACCGGAACGCTTACTCTCAATGCCATGCGTTTAACTGCCCTGTGCGTTAACGGTGTTCATTATGATGTCGGGGTTAAAAAATCTGACGGCTTACCGGAAGCAGTGCATAATCTTATGGAATATGCTATTTTGGCCAGCCAAAAAGATCCTTTTGACCCGATAGAAAAAGAAGTAAAACGCTTGGGTGAGCTTTATTTGTTAGGCTCTGAACATATCCATAATAACTGGAGGATGATCAAAGAATATTCCTTATCTAAGGAGCAATTGGCTTTATCTCATGTCTGGGAATCTCCGGATAAACAAAATTATATTATTGCCGCCAAGGGATCTCCCGAGGCAATCGCTGACCTTTGCCATCTTAATAAAGAACAGTATGCCCGATTAGTTAAATGCGTAGAAGAGATGGCCAGGCGGGGATTGCGTATTTTAGGGGTAGCCAGGGCATCTTTTAGAAAAAAAGAACTTCCGGATTTACAGCATGATTTCACATTTGAGCTGGTGGGTTTACTGGGATTCATCGACCCGGTGCGGCCGGCTGTTACTTCCGCTATCAGGGAAGCCCATGACGCGGGTATGCGCGTGATTATGGTTACCGGAGATTATCCGGGTACCGCTATCCATATTGCCAGAGAGATCGGCTTAAAAAACCCTGAGACTTATATAACCGGGCAGGAACTGGAGGAAATGGATCACCTTGTGCTCAGGGAAAGGATAAAAACAGTGAATATCTTTGCCCGGGTGGTTCCCGAGCAAAAATTGTTTATTATCAACGCCTTGAAAGCTAACCAGGCGATTGTAGCCATGACCGGAGACGGGGTTAACGATGCCGCGGCTCTAAAATCGGCAGATATCGGTATTGCTATGGGGGAGCGGGGCACGGATGTGGCTCGTGAGGCGTCAGCATTGGTATTGCTTAATGATGATTTTTCATCGATTGTGCAGGCAGTCAAGCTTGGCAGGAGGATTTTTGATAACCTGAAGAAAGCCATTGCCTATATTTTTGCCATCCATGTGCCGATTGCCGGGATGTCATTTTTACCGGTTTTGTTTAATTTACCGATCGTGCTTTTGCCCGCGCACATCGCTTTTTTGGAATTGATTATCGATCCGGCATGCTCCACGGTTTTTGAAGCCTGTCCCGATGAGAATAATATCATGAATAGGCCGCCGCGCAATTTGCGGGAATCCTTATTTAGTAAAAAGGCGTTTATTTTCAGCCTGCTGCAAGGGCTGGGCATATTAACCGTAGTGTTTTTGGTATTCATGTTGGCATTATATCTGAAGAAAGGGGAACTGGAGGCGCGCACATTATCTTTTACCACCCTGGTGTTTGCCAATATAATGCTAATTATAACCAATCTTTCCTGGTCTAAAAATCTGGCCGGTATTCTTAAAGCGAAGAATAAAGCCTTGTGGGTGGTGGTATTAGCGGCAATAAGCGCGCTTTTCTTGGTGATTTATCTTCCGGTATTACGCAACCTCTTCCATTTTTCCGTTTTATCCGCGGCGGATTTATTAATCACTTTGGCCAGCGGGGTGGTAAGTTTATTGTGGTTTGAAGGTTTTAAGGCGTTGAATAAGAATAGGATGACAGTATAATGCTTTTAATCCTTCTAGCGGCAATTTTTATCCGCCCTTTTATTTCTTCACAAGCCTTTCCTTATTTAAATTTTATTTATTCTACAGGGCTCCTAATCTTTTTGGGAATATATGTAATCTACAAGAAACTATTATTCTCAAAGCTTCAGGTTTTAATCTATCCTGTTCTTTTGTTCATTTTAGCGTTATTTATCTCCCTGATTTTTTCTCAAAATAAAGTAAATAGTTTAGCGGAACTTTATAAATATATAACCGGACTGCTTTTATTTCTTATCGCTGCTTCTCTCTCAGAGGATGATAAATCATTAGCGATACAGGCAATTATGCTCACCGGATTAGCGGTCAGCCTTTTGGCGATATATCAATATTTCTTAGGTTTTAGCCGGGTATCAGATTATTTAGTAAATAACAACGGGCTTTTGTTTCCTTTTGCTTCGGATTACCTGGCCCGCAGAAGAGTTTTTTTGCCTTTTGTGACCCCCGGGGTTTTAGGCGGTTATTTAGCCATGGTGATCCCGCTGTTTTTGATTAACAAAAATAGAATTTGGCTGATCCTGCCGGTATTTTTGGCCCTGTTTCTTACGGGATCTTTGGGGGCATTTTTAAGCTTATTTTGCGCCTTGATTATTTGTTTCTGCTTGAGGGGGAAAATAAAGAAGAGTAAAATTGCCATTCTTTCCGGGTTATTTATATCGATAATTATTATCTTTATTTACCGCTCGGCGACACGGATTGAACATATTCAGCCTTTCTTCTCCACGGTTATGAGATTAAATTATTGGAAGGAGGCCTTAGGAATAATTCAGGCGCATCCTTTGGCCGGCGTAGGTTTAGGTAACTTTAATCTCAAGGCCAGCCGCTATGCGCATAACTCTTATTTACAAATCTGGGCGGAGATGGGGATGTTAGGTTTGTTTGCTTTTAACTGGATCGCCTATACGGTTCTTAAATCTTGCATTAAAAACCTGGCACAATTGCCTTATAAAAGACAAACCGCCTGCCTGCTTGTGGCAAGCCTGGTTTTTTTAATCCATAATTTTTCAGATTTTACGTTTTTTCTTCCGGAGGTGGTTTTTGTGTGGTGGGTAATTTTAGGGCTGATTACATCCTTAGATAAAAAATGAAAATACTACAGCCGTAAAAGGGTTTCTTTAAGTGCGGCAAGTATGATAGAATTAAATGGAGAATTAAAAATGATCGTTGTTTCCGATTTTGATTTATGGTAAGGGGGACAGAATGCTTAAATATTGGGTTATTTTTACCGCCGCTTTAACCTTTGGTATAGTTTTTACATCCTTGTTGGCGAAACTCTCTTTAAAATACAGAATCTTTAGGGTAAAAGACATTCCCTTGGTGGGAGGTTTAGGGATGGGGCTGGCTTTTGTTTTTTCTTTGAGTTTAGGTCTTTATGCTTTTGATCTTTCTGTATCCAGGATATTGGCGGTATCCTCGGCCGGTTTATTCATGCTATTTTTAGGCATAGTTGATGATTTAAGAGAGCTGTCAGTAGCGCAGAAATTTTTGGGGCAGGCAATTTGCGCGGTATTATTAATTTCCTTCGGGGTAAGGACCGATATTATGTATTTAGGTTTTTGGCCAAACGCCGCAATTTCCTTTCTTTGGATTTTAGGCATAACCAATGCTTTTAACCTGCTTGATATTATGGATGGCCTAGCCGCGGGGACCGCTTTAATTGTAAGCAGCGCATTTCTAGCAATGGGTTTTTTGAGCGCGGATCCGAATGTGCAGGTGCTCAGCCTGATTTTATGCGCAGCCAGCTTGGGGTCCTTATTTTTAATCTTCCTCCGGCCAGAGTCTATTTGGGCAACTCGTTGCTTCTGTTGCCTTAATGACGCATTATGCGTCTGCAAGCAATATTTTTGCCCTGCTTGGCCCGGTGATGATTCTTGGATTGCCGATCATCGATACCGTGTTACTGATTATTTTTAGGTTGGCCAAAGGAAGGCCGCCTTTTAGTAAAAGTAAAGACCACATTGCGTTAAAAATCGGCGCCCTGGGATTTTCACCGGCGGCAACAATTTCAATCATGTATTTATTATGTTCTGTTTTTGCCGGCTGCGGGGTTATTTTGACCAGGGTAAATAACCTATTGGCGGGGCAGTCATCACTATTTCTGTTTTTCTATTGAGCATAGGCATATTCTTAAAGCTGATGAAGATCAAAGCAAATGACTAAAAAAAAGATTATTATTTTGGGAGCCGGACTTGCGGGTTTAAGTGCCGCCTGGCATCTTAAGCAAAGGGGGATTGAGGCTACTGTATTTGAAAAAGAAAATAGCGTTGGAGGCCTGTGTCGGTCCAAGCAGGTCAAGGGCTTTGTTTTTGATTGTGACGGACACCTTCTGCATTTTCGAAACAATTATACGCTTGAATTGGTGAAAAAATTATTAAAAGGTAATTTAGTGCGTCATGAACGAAACGCCTGGATCAACAATTTTGGTATTTTTAGCCGCTATCCTTTTCAGGCCAACCTGCATGCGCTCCCCAAGCCAATCGCCAATGAATGTTTGTGGGGGTTTATTCGTGCCACCGACTCCCGGGCCAACAGCAGCCAGGAGAATTTTTTAAAATGGATACATACTACTTTTGGCAAAGGCATCGCCAGGCATTTTATGATCCCTTACAATAAGAAATTCTGGACGCATCCTTTGGGTCGGATGAGTTGTCCCTGGGCAGATAAATTTATCCCTCAGTTTGGCCTATCGGAAGTGGTTAATGGATTTTTTGAAAATAGCAGTAATCATTTAGGTTATAATGCTTTTTTTTGGTATCCCAAAAAAGGAGGGATAATCCAGCTGCCGATGGCCTTTGAAGAACAGATCGGTGAAGTTTCCAAGAATTGCTGTGTCAGCGGGATCGATCTTAAAAAGAAGGAGATAACCGTAAAAGGCAGGGGCAAGGAGAGCTTTGACACCTTGATTTTAACAATACCTCTTCCCGAGTTGATCAAAATAATCAAGCCGCTACCCGGCCGGATCCTTGATAGTTTCAATAGGCTGCGCTGGAATTCGATTTTTAATTTAAATCTGGGCGTAGAAGGGGTTTGCCAAGAGGGCAAGCATTGGGTGTATTTCCCGCACAAAGAGACAGTCTTTTTTAGGGCAGGATTTTTTCATAATTTTTCCAGTGGTACCACTCCTTTCGGAAAAAGTGCATTGTATACAGAAGTTTCATATCCAAAGAACAAACTTATCAACAGGGAAAGGATGGTTAAACGGATTTTAAATGATCTTCATAAGGTAGGAATTTTAAATAAAGATAACAGGGTGGTGGCCTTAGATACCAATGATATAAAATACGGTTATCCGATCTATGACCGGTATTATCCCCGGGCAACTGCGGAAATAAAGAAATTTTTATCGTCTAATAACGTAATTGCCTGCGGGCGTTATGGAGGCTGGCAGTACATGTCGATGGAAGACGCGCTCTTAGACGGCAAAGAAGCAGCCTCAACCGTTTAAACCGGCAAACAATCCTAAAAGAAATGCTTTCAATAATAGTTGTAACTTTTGATAGCGGTAGATATATCAAACCGTGCCTGGATTCTATATTTAGGCAGGGGTATGAGGATTTGGAAGTAATTGTTGTTGATAACGGCTCAAGGGACAGAACTTGCGATTTTATAAAAGAAAATTATCCTAAAGCCAGGTTAATCACAAATAAGCAGAATTTAGGCGCCTGCCATGCGAAAAATCAAGGTATTGAAATTGCTTCGGGTGGATGGGTCTTAACCTTGGATTGTGACGTTGTATTAGGGGACGGGTTTATCCGGGAGATTATGGAATTTGCAAATAATTCCAGAGATTCAATAGGTATGATCCAGCCAAAGATTTTAACTCAAGGCAAAAAAGAGATTTATTCCTGCGGCATACATTTTTCTTGGTTAAGCAGGTTCCATGATATCGGTAAAGGTTTAGCGGATACGCAAAGATTTAACGTTGCGCTCCCTATTTTTGGAGCTTGCTGCGCGGCGGCTTTATATAGGCGCAAGATGCTTGAAGACGTAAAAGACAGGCATGGTTACTTTGACGAAAGGTTCTTTTTCCTTTTTGAGGACGCGGATTTATCCTGGCGCGCGCAAAAAAGAGGATGGCTTTGCATGTATTGTCCTAAGCCAATGTGTTTTCACAGCGGAAACAGTTCAGCTACGGATAAAAAAACCCGGCAAATTTTAAGTTTTAGCAACCGGCGGTTGGCAATATTTAAAAACCAAAATCCGGCACTCATTTTATTAATGTTTCCGTTGTACCTGGTTTATGACCTGCCTAGATTTCTAATACTGGCTGCGAAATTTAAGTGTAAATTTCCGAAATTCAGCGATTATAATCCATGGTGATGGTGAGCGTAGTTATCGTGACTATCAGGGCAAAAGATTATCTTAAGTCCTGCCTGGATTCTCTCAAGCAGCAGGGCCACCTTCCTTTTGAAATAATTGTCATTGATAATTCTCTTAAACCGGGCCTGGCTCAGGATATCCATAAACTATATCCATCGGTTAAGATTTATTCCGGATCCAGTGATTCATTTTACGCCCAGGCTTTGAACAAAGGCATAAGCTTAACCAGGGGGGAATTTATTCTTTGCCTCAACGATGATGTGGTTTTAGATAAAGATTTTATTCAGCAGGCGCTAAAGGGTTTTCTGATAAAGGATAACATCGGTATGGTGAGTGGTAAGATTTTGCGTAGCGACGGGAAAACTCTGGACAGCACCGGCTTATTTTTAAGCTTCTGGCGTGTGGCTAAAGAGCGTGGCTATGGCCAGCCGGATTCAGGGCAATTTGAGAAAGCAGGTTTTATCTTTGGCGTAACCGGGGCCGTAGCTTTTTATCGGAAACAAATGCTGGAGGATATTAAAGATACAAACGGTTATTTTGATTCAAGGTTTGGCATGTTTTACGAGGATTTGGATGTTTCCTGGCGGGCAAAACGCCGCGGCTGGTTGGCTTATTACCTTCCCGCTGCTTTGGCCTATCATGTGCGCGGAGGGTCATTTCGTCCTGATTCCGGCATCGGCAAAGCCATTGCGCGTAAATATTTAAATGACCGGCTGCACTATGATTTAATTAAAAACCGGTATCTTACCATATCAAAAAATGAAACTTTCTGGGGTTTTCTTCTTCACCTTGTCCCGATATTAATTTATGATTTGTGTGCCTGGGGCTATGTTTTAATTTTTTGCCCGGCAGTTATAAAGTTATTTTTTAGGAGATCAAGAGAATTGCGGAATAAACTATAAGAAAAGTTTTTGACAATTTAAAGTTATACTCTAGAATAGCAGGTAGAATTTATGCGCGGGTGGTGGAATGGCAGACACGCAAGCATGAGGGGCTTGTGCCGAAAGGCTTGGGGGTTCAACTCCCCCCTCGCGCAAATAAATACAAATAAATAGGGACAGCGACCATTTTTTAAGAACCCTTGGATTCGTAAAAAATGGTCGCTGTCCCTATTTATTAAGGCTTTTCCTGCCGCTTATCTTTGACGTAGTTGCTTTTTTCCATACTTTTGGCAAGTTTCTTTAACTCCGCACCAATCTCACCAATCTGGGCCACATGCGAGATCTCACGCATTTCATTAGTCACTACGCCGATAGATATTGACAGCAGAGGGATTTTATGGATTTTACTTTGGCGGTCATAGCCGATGATAAAGCCGTTCTCCCTGTCCTCTTGGTTGTAAAATGACGCAGAGACATTGTCAAAGTCATGAATTATCTTTTCACAGATTTTATTTGCAAAATCCGGAGTAGTTATAACCACAAAATCATCGCCGCCGATGTGCCCAACAAAATCCTCGGGCCTGCCGTATTCTTTGATAGCGCCCAGCAGAATGCGGGCGGTTTCCCGGATTACATTATCGCCGTGTTCAAATCCGTATTTGTCATTGTAGGCTTTGAATTTATCTAAATCAGCATAGCATACCGCGAACTGCTTTTTACTCTCGATGCGCTTGGAAAGTTCATTAAGGATGGCCACGTTTCCGGGCAGCCGGGTAAGCGGGTTTGCTTCAAGGTCTCTTTGCGTGCGCCGTAAGACCATGCGTATTCTTGCCAGAAGTTCTTTTGGTTCAAAAGGCTTAACCACATAGTCGTCGGCTCCGGAGTCAATGCCGCCGATTTTATCGCTGACCTCGCCTTTGCCGGTAACCATAATTACCGGCAGGTGCTGCAATAGCAAATCTTTTTTAACTAAGTCGCATACTTGGCGTCCGTCCATTTTAGGCATTTTGTAATCCAGAAGCACCAAGTCCAGAGGTTTGGAGCGGATAATCTCCAAGGCTTCTTGGCCATCTACTGCTTCAATAATTTCGTAATTTTCTTCGCAGAGGGTAAGTTTAAGGATATCTCTTATATCCGGGTCATCATCAGCAATAAGTATTTTTATGCTCATAGTTTTATTCGCCAGCCTTAAGAGTAAAGCTGAAAGTTGAACCTTCGCCGAGTTTGCTTTTTACCCAAATTTTGCCCTGGTGGGCCTCGACAATGTGTTTAACCAGAGTCAGCCCAAGGCCGGTGCCTTTTACCTGCTGATTAATAGTGTTGTCTACGCGATAAAATTCTTCAAATATATGTTCCTGAGCTTCTTGCGGAATCCCAAAGCCAGTGTCTACAACATCAATCTGGGTTATTTTATTGGCGCAGTTTGCGTTGATATTAATTTTGCCGTTTTCCGGAGTAAACTTTAGTGCGTTACCGACCAGATTAATAAACACTCTTTCGATCTGGCCGCGGTCAGCCAGTATCTTTTGGCAATTAGCAGCTAGATTACTGCCAAAACTGATATTTTTTGTTTTTAGTTGTTCGCAAAGTAAGTCGGCAACCTTCTCGATGATAGTTTTTAAATCCAAACTTTCAATTTTCATATCCACCTTGCCGGATTCAATGCGCGAGATATCCAATAAATCGTTTACCATATGTACCAATTCATCGCTGTGGCGGTTTATTTTCTCAAGTCTGTTTCTTATTTCATCCGGTATTGTTCCCAGTTTACCGGTAAGTAAAATAGCCGCGTAACCCTTGATCGATGTAAGGGGGGTCCTTAATTCGTGCGACACGCTGGAGATAAAATCGCTTTTACGTTTGCTTATCTTTTTTCCTTCTTCTAAGGCTTGAGTCAACTGGCGGGTTCTTTCCTCAACCTTCATCTCTAATTCCTGCTGCGACCTCCATGTTTTTTCAAAAAGGCGGGCGTTATCTAAAGTCTGGCTGATTTGATTGGCCAATATGCTGATAAATTCCTGGTCCCCTTTGGTGATGGAAGTTTCTCTATTTTGCGTGCCTACAAAGATGAAGCCCCGGTCTCCCTCCTGAGTGAGCACCGGGCAGATAACAAATGAATGCACTAGAAACATCTGGCGGATTTTATCCTTTGATAAGAAGCTCTCGGGCGTAAATTCAGAGGAGGCGCTTACGCCGTTTTGAATTAGGTCCAGAAAATAATCTTTGCCGGCATTAATTGCAGTTTCTATCTTTACCGATTCTTCGTCGCTGTATCCCAAGCGTAAGTACGGGCGGAACTCTCTTTCTAAGCTCTTCCATAAAAAAGCCAGCGATCTCTCAAATCCCAGCTCTTCCAGGTATTTATTATCTATTTTCTTAAAAATCTGTTTTTCTTCCAGGGTCGTATTTATTTCCCGGGAAAGTTTTTGCAGCGTATCTAACCCTGAGATTTTTTTATCCAATTCTTCCTGAGCCTTGTTCAACTCCATATCCGTGCGCATGATCAGTTTGGCTTGTTCATCCATCTCTTCAAGAGAAAGGTTTAAGGCGCTTATCCTGTCCTTTGCTTCCTTTAAGCGTTGTATTTTAGAAAGCAAAGATATCCCCAGAGCGGTGACAATTAAACAAATACTAATGAAGATAAAGGAAAGCATTTTATTGATCTCCTATGGCTAAAATATTTATACTCTGGTTGCGGAAATAGGTCTTGCCCAAATAATTGATGGATCTAAGCGGAGCCTGTTCTCCTTTGGTGTAGATGCCTATTAACGGGGTGTCTTTACCGAATACTTCTTTAATCACATCGAGCTCTATATCATTCTGCCTGCCTAAAAGGGAAAATCTGGCGGCAGAATCAAATACCATCACGAACTTTATTTTTTGCCCTCCCAGGTTTCTCTTTGCTTCTGCGCAGGCGGCAACCGCAGCTTGCAGGCGGGAATCTACGGTGCTAATCATTAATCTTATTTTACTGTCTTGGGGAACGTCTCCCTGGGTAACTAGCGATCCGTCGTCTTTTATTGAGATTATATTGCGCAGGAGGTATTCCTTTTCTCCTTGCAGATAAATCCCTATAGGATAGGAAATAGATATGCGTTGTAATTCTTTGGCAAGTTCTGCCGTATCTTTAGCAAAGTAATCTTCATAAAGCTTTACTGCCGGAGCCCCGTCGATCTCCTGAATAACATTACTGTTTGATTGGGTAACGCAGCGCATTTTACCCAAAGCAAACCAGCCATGTTTTATGCCGAACCCAAAATTGAATTTTCCGCCAAAAAGTATCCCGCAGCAGGATCCAGAAAGCAGTTCGCCGTTAACGTATTGAAATGTTTTTTGATTGGCAAAATTATCCGCAGCCGAGGCCCCGATTAGAGGAAAGCTTCTTCCCAAATTTTCCTGCAAGCCATTGATTAAATTTGTTCCTTCAGTTATTAGTTTATCCGAGAAGATTATACTTAAGCTCCTGCGCACATTTTTGAAACCATACAATAATTTATTGGCCAACTCTTTGCCCAATGTAAACGAAGTGTCCTTGTTAATATTTTTGACCGAGGCGATATTAAAAAAAGTCTGTTGGTTTAAGCTAATGAGTAAAACAGCAAATCCATATTTAAATATACCTTTATTGGTCAGGAGCCCCTCGCTGCTGCAGCCAAATATCGGGATTTCTCCCAGCAGGTTATTAACGGTTCTTAATACCAAAGGATGTGCAAATTCTGGGGAGGTAAAAATAAAGGCCAGGCTTGCCGGCACCTTTCCCAATCCGATTACCGCCTGTCCCATCGCCTCATTAGCAGCTTGGATATGTTCTTTGAGCTGGCTAAAACCAAAACTTATCTTCATGGGAATTTAGTATATAACGCAAATATATGAGGGTCAATTGAATTTTTGTTGCTTGACTGTTGGCGCTCTTTATACTAGAATAGCAGAAAAATAATTTGGCCCCATCGTCTAGCCTGGTCTAGGACGTCAGGTTCTCAGCCTGTAAACACCGGTTCAAATCCGGTTGGGGCTATGATATTAAAAAAATAAGGACACCCCGCGCTTATAAGGAATTGCGCGGGTGTGTTTCCGTAGACAAGGAGGGGTTAATGCGCCAACATTTAGGGTTTTTAAAGGCTTCCAGTATAGTGGTTAAGGTTGCTGCCTGGATTTTTTTATTTTTCGGCATGGTGGGAGGAATTTCCCTGTTCTTAGGTTTAGTTCCGAATAATCCACGCTGGATGGGGATTATTGTATTGGCATTTTATATATTTATGTTTTTCTTTTTCTCTTTAATTGCCAAGATTGCCGATCTTTTAGTTAAGATCGTAAATGAAATAAAGAAAGAATAGCTTTTTATGCGTTTTCCGATACAGAATTAGCTGTATATATTGGAATTCTAGCAGAGTTACTGCATTATCCGCTGGAAGAGTAAAGCTTACCAGTACTCAGTTACAAAATCAATCCTAAATCTTAGGGTAAGATTTTCTTTCCGTCCAATCTACCTTGACAAATTAACAAATAAGCGTTATATTCATAAAATGAAATGTCCAATCTGGAGGATTTATGGGTATTGTCCATAAGCTTAAGCCTGAAGTTTTGAACTTTATTCTCGAAAATAAACAAAGAGATTCTACCTTAAGCTGCCGCACTTTAACACAGTTAATTCTTGAAAAACTCCAAATCAAGGTTTCCAAATCAAGTATTAATAGTATTTTTAAAGAACATAATTTGAGTATGCCTGTTGGCAGGAGGCAAAAAGTTAAGAAGAGAAAGTTCAACCTGCCTATCTTGCCGGTTATTGAAGGGACTAAAGCTATTACGCTGGTTACTGCGCCGCAAAGAATAGAGCCGAAGGTAGCCGAAGGAGCAGGTAAAGAAGGAATTATTAAGAAAGAAAAAAAAGAAGAGATTAGTTTGGAAGAAAAACGCATCAAGGAAGCAGAAGAGTGGGCTATGAAATTGCAAGATGAGGAGCGGGCAAGAGTAGAGCAGCGGTTGAATCTTGAAAAACAGAGAGTAGAAAATGATGCAAAGAGAAAAGCTGATGAGGCGGAAGTAAAAGTTCTTTTGGAAGAGGCAGCCAGGGTCAAGGCTCAAGAAGAACTAAAGTTACGCCAACAGGAGAAAGCCGCTCAAGAAGCAGCGGAGAAAAAACGATTAGAAGAGAAAAACCTTAAGCGCATCGAGGAGGAGCGGGCTGCGCAGGAGGCTGCTAAGAAGGCCGAAGAAGAGAAGGCTGCTCAAGAAGCAGCGCTAAAGGCTGAAAAAGAAAAATGGGCAAGGCTTGCGGAAGAAGAGCTTAAGGTCAGGCAGCAAAAGGAAAAAATGCCTCAAGAGAGGATTTGTTCGGGGGCAATATTGCTTAAGGCATTGGATTCTCTGATTGGCGGCAGCAGAGAAATTAATGCGGCTATTTGTAAGAAATTAGGGGTTGCCCCGGAAGAATCTTTGAACCTTACGGAAGCGGTAATATTCAGGTCTTTATTCGGTAAAGACAATCTTGCCGGGCTTTGCGATTTAATTGGCCAACAATATTCTCAAGAGAGGCTGGATAATTATTCTAGCCAGATCAAGGGGATTGAAAATATCAAATCAGAAATCAACGGGATTATCTCCGCTGCTTTTACCGAGGCCAGAGGGGTGAAGGTGCATTTTATCGACGGAAGCGTTATTCATCTGGATGGCCAGCTGCATTCTACCTGGTCTACCCAGTACGTCCCTTATGATTTTTCAAGCCCAGCCTCTGAACTGAAAAACAGCTTAAATAAATATTTTTTTGAAAACCGGCCTTTAGTTTTATTTTCCGCTCCCGGCTATGATATTGCGCCAAAAGATTTTTTCAGCCTACTTTTGAATATCGGTTCAACCGATAAATACCCGGATAACTTAATTTTATTCGGAAATAAATTGGAAGAGATAGAAAAAATATCTTTAGGTAATAAAAATAAATATTCCCTGGTTTTTGGCCTTTGGCCCTGGCAATTTACCAGCAGCCGCAAAGTCAGGAAAATCGGGAATTTTGATTTAAGGCGCATTGAGGGCATAGATAAGGACCTGTATCTGGCGGAGATTGAGATTGATTTATTGCGGGTACCTTTGGATCAAAGCGTAACCTTAAAAGGCTGCGCTATAAAAACTACCCCCGCGGAAAAAATCCGTTTGGTTGTCCTTAGCAATCCTGAAAAGCCGCTGAGCCTAGATGAACTGGCAGGGATATATTTAAACCGTTGGCCTAATTTTGAGGAGGCATTTCAGGATTTTAATCGTAAAATCGAACTTTTTTCTTATACCGGCAACGAACAAAAGTTTCTTTCCAAAGATAGGTTTGAGTTTGGCGCGCAAGGATCGAATCTAGAATTGAGGGATATCTTTGCCAATTATATTAGAATGCTGGATCTTTATCTGCGGTGGCATTTTTTGCCGGCAGAATATACTGAAAAGGACCTTTCTTTTACCAGTAAAAATTTCTATCAAATCCCGGTACTTATTACTGTCGGCCCCGGTAAAATTAGAGCAAAAATACAGCTTGACCAGGGGCATGAATTCCTGAAAGATTTGAAATATCTTGTCTGCCGGCTTAATGAGCGGCAGATAGATTTGCTAAATGGGACGCGCCTTTATTTTGAGACTGTTCTCAAATAGCCGGCAGTTGATTTTTAATCGCCATTAAAATATTTATTGACTTGAACTGCTTTATTTGATAGTATCTAGCAAACCACACGTCATTGTGAGCGTGAAAGGAGTTGTAGATGAGGCGCAAAAACCCGTCGGTTACTCTTGTCTGTGTATTATCGGTTTTATTTTTATGCTTATCCGGCTGCGACCAGGTTAAAAAGTTAAAAATTCCTCCCAAAGCTAAATCCTGGCAGCCACAGGGAACGGTGGTTGCCTACGTTAATGACCTGCCTATTACTTCAGAGCAGTTAGACCAGGAAATCAGCACTTATAATGAATCTACAAGTAATCCCGAAGCTAAAATCAATACTCGCGAACAGAAAGTTGCCTACTTAAACGAAGAGTTAATCCGGCGCTACCTTTTGTATTTAGAGGCAAAGGCCAGGGGTCTGGATAGGCAGCCGAAAACCCAGGAACTCTTGGGAAACCTGGAAGTTAATATTTTAGCCAGCCAGATTCTCCATGACGAAATAGATAATATAACGGTTACCTCCTCGGAAATTGAGGAATTTTACAATACCTTTAAAGACCAGTACCGTCAGGAAGAAGAAAGAAAAATCAGGGAGATTGTTTTGGATAGCGAGACAGAAGCAAAAGATATTCTTATAGAGTTGCTTAAAGGCGCGGATTTCGCTACCTTGGCGATGCAGCGTTCAAAAGCGCAAAGCGCCTCAGCCGGAGGGGATTTAGGGTTCATCAAAAAGGGCAAGCGCGGCGCGGATTACAGCCGTTTTGATGAAATAGCTTTTTCGCGTTCATTGGAAGCAGGCCAGCTAAGCACCGTTTTTAAGGAAAAGAACGGTTACTACATAATAAAGATAGAAGCGATAAAAGGCGGCCAGGTAAGGGCTTTATCCGAAGTATGGGATGAGATTAAAAGGAGCGTTCTGTTCCTTAAGCAGCAGCAAAAATTAAAGGAAATTACCACGGGCTTATTAAAGAAAACTAAAGTAGTCATATACCAGGACCTGATAAAATAATGAAAATAGAATTAAGAAGAAAATTCCCCCTGATTATCGCGGTTGTCTGCGGGATCGCGGCGATAATCTTGCTCAACCTTTATCTTAAGAGCAGAGAAGGTGAAATCTGGGATAAGATGAGGCAAGCGGAACAAAAGGCCCAGGCTGCCAAACCAAAAGTGACCATGGGGGTTGTACTGGTGGCAAAAAGAGAGATTCCGGTGCAGACGCCGATTACCGCCGAAGACCTTACATTTAGACAGGTGCCAATGGAATATATCCAGCCCGGCGCAGTTACTTCTCTTGAACAGGTTATCGGCCAGATTGCTTCCGGTCCGATCGGCGCCGAAGAGCAGATACTGAGCACAAAACTTCTTCCTCCCGGAAATATCGGAAAGACCCTTTCGGAAATTACGCCTGAAGGCAAGAGAGCAGTAACTGTTTCCGTGGATAACCTTGTCAGTATTGCCGGTTTACTAAAACCCGGAGATTACGTGGATATATTCGCGCTCATTGCTTTGCCTAAGAAGACCATATCGCAGACAAAAGAAGAATCAGATCCGCGCTTAATCTCGCTTTTTCAAGGGGTGCAAGTATTGGCAATGGGAAATGAGCTGGTTGCTTCAAAATCTAAAACAAAAGAAAATGCGGCTACCGCGGCGCAAACCGTTACTTTCGCGCTTACGCCTCAAGAAGCGGTGTTACTTTCTTTTGTCCAGGAACACGGCAAGATTAAATTAGCCCTGCGTTCCTCGCAGGATACCAAGGTTGAGGCGGTTGCACCGGCTGATTGGGATACCCTATTAAATTATTTATCCACCAGCCAGGGGGAGAAAGCCGGTTTGGAAGGCCAGCCGGTAGTTGAGATCTACCGCGGCTTGCAAAAAGAAATTGTTCCCCTATCAGCATCGAACAAACAAAAATGAGGAATATTCTTAAACTCACATTTCTACTGTTTTTTATTTTGTCCGCGGCGCAGGCCTATCCGGAAGAGTTGAAAGTTATAACTTTATACGTCGCAGAAGGCAAGGTTGTGTCCGTAAATACTCCTACCCGGGTGGTGATCAATAATCCTAATGTTATTGACGTTACTTCAGTAAGCAAGGAGGATATGTTGCTGGCGGCCAAAAGTCCAGGCACAACCAATTTAGTCTGGTGGGATGCCGCCGGGCAGCATTCATTGCGGGTAGAGGTTTTTCAGGAAGATATGAATTTGGTTAAAAAAAGGATAGATACCTTATTAAAAGAATTGAACCTTCCCGGGGTTTTTACGCGAGGCTCGGATAGCGAAGGCAAGGTTTTACTTTTAGGAAGCGTAAAGCAGCCTGCGGATTTAGAGCGTATCGATACGGCATTAAGTTCGCTTAAAGGGAAAACCGCCAATCTTATCCAGCTAAAGGAAGAAAGGGCGGTAGTAGAGATTAAAGTGCAAGTCCTGGAATTAAATAAAGATGCCACCTCGAGTTTAGGTTTTAGTTTTCCAGGTTCCATCGATATTACCGACATCGGCTCGCCAGGACTAGCTGCCGCAGGCACAAGCTGGGGAAAGTTATTTAAGGTATCGAATGTAGGCCGTGGTGCTTTTAATTTGACATTGGATGCTTTGGTTCAGGAAGGCAAGGCGCGCATACTTTCTCAGCCCAGGCTTGCTTGCCAAAGCGGCAAGGAAGCTGAGTTGTTAGTCGGCGGAGAAAAGCCGATATTTAATACCAGTATAGCGGCTACAAGCGGAGCCAGCGGCACAAATATAGAATATAAAGAATTCGGCATTAAATTAAAAATAAAACCCACAATAACCGAAGATAAACAGATTAAATTGGCATTGAATGTGGAAGTCAGCGACGTGGGCACAGCGGAAACCATCGGTTCAACGGGCGGGAGCACGACTACGACTACGGCCTTGGCGTATCCTTTAAGCAAACGCAACGCATCCACCCAGCTTTTTGTTAATGACGGCCAGATGATGGCTATCGGCGGGTTGATCAAGCAAAAGACCGAGGAGGATGTCCGCAAAACTCCTTTCCTGGGGGATGTACCAGTGTTGGGATTATTTTTTAGGAAAAAGTCAACCAAGGTAGGAGGTGGTCAAGGAGAGAGAGGCGATACAGAGCTGTTGATTACGCTTACCCCTACTATTATAAAAGAACAACCCGTGCTTGCTGAAACAGCTAAGGCCCAGGCGTCCCCTTCAGCCGTCAACGTACCTATAACCAGAGAAGGCGCTAAAAGCGCAGAGTCCTTGCCCGCTAAAACTAAAGTACTTTCTCCTGCCGAAATAACCAGCCAGGCGTTGTCCGAATACATGCACAAAATTAGCAAACGCATACAGGACAATTTCGTTTATCCTTGGGCAGCCAAACAAGGCAAAATGCAGGGAACGGTAAGATTAGGTTTGCGGCTTGATTCTATGGGCACGCTCTTAGAGGTTGAGGTTAAACAGTCATCAGGATACAACATATTTGATGAGAACGCAGTGAGTATGGTTAAAAAATTATCTCCTTATCCTCCGTTTCCTGCACAGCTCAAGCAAAAGGAACTCCGGGTAGATCTCCCTATCGTCTATAAACTGGATTAATATGGCCCAGATTATTTCTATTTTTAGCACCAAAGGCGGCGTAGGAAGGACCTTTATTGTCACCAACCTTGCCATTGCCTTAGCGCAAAAAATAACCAAAGGCAAAAAGGTTTTACTTTTTGATACTGATTTACAGTTGCCGGGCAATATGGCGATGCTCTTGAATTTAAAGCCAAAAAAGCCCTTGGTTGATCTTATCCCCGAATGGCGTAAAGGTAATTATACGCCCTCCCAGATTGGCGAATATATCCTTCATTATCCCGCCGCAAGTATGGACCTGCTTCCCCTGGTCTTAACTGCCGAAGAAAGGCCGTATGTAGATGAAAAATTTATCTCTTGCGTTCTGAGCGATTTGATTAAGGAATACGAATTTATCGTTTGCGATAGCGGCAGGACATTTAATAAAGCGCTTGTGGCTATCCTTGAACAGACAAATTTGATTTTGCTGGCGATTAATCCCGACATCCTTTCGGTTTATCAGGCAAAAGAAGATATCAAGACACTGCAGTCACTATATTTTCCCGCCAAGATGATGCGTGTGGTTTTAAACCGCGCGGAAAGCACCGGCGCGGTATCCTGGCAGGAGGTAAGGGCGGCTTTGCCCTGCGATATCATCAGCCGCATCCCGTCGGAGGGCAGGGTTGTGGGCTCGGCCTTAAACCGCGGCATACCCGTTGTGTTGGATAGTCCGCGCTCGCGCGTAAGTATTGTGCTGGATAAATTAGCTGAAGATTTAATCGCTCACCCGGATTTTTTTATCTCCCATAAAAAATTGGAAGCAGCTGTTCCGGCTGTGGAAAAAAAGAAAGAATTTTTAGAAGAGGATACCTCTTCTTTGGAATCCCTTTCCTTGGGCGGCCGTAAGCCCATTGAGAGAAAACTTACCGGCGAAGAGAAAATAGACGACTTAAAACAACGGGTGCACAAGCGCGTTATTCAGGAATTGGATCTACGGCGCCTGGATCGCGTAGCCGGGGACCTGACAAAAATCGCGGATTTACGCCAGAAGACAATGAAAGCGATTAATATCGCGCTAACTGATGAAGCCGGGGCGCTTATTTCTTCGCGGGAGGAGCGGGAGCGCCTGATCAAGGAGATCAGTGACGAAATTTTGGGCCTGGGCCCTTTGGAAGATTTGATCAATGACCCCGAAATTACCGATATTTTAGTTAACAATAAGAGCCAAATCTACATCGAAAAGCACGGCAAGTTAGAGTTAGTTTCCAAGCGTTTCGTATCCAATGATCAGGTGCGCCAGATAATCGAGCGCATTATCGCGCCCTTAGGCAGGAGGGTGGATGAGTCGGTGCCGATGGTTGACGGCCGGCTTTCCGACGGTTCGCGGGTTAACGCGATCATTCCTCCGCTTTCCCTTACCGGGCCGACGCTGACGATCAGGAAATTCAGCCAGGAGCGGCTTAAGGTTAATGATTTAGAACGGCTGAATGCTTTAAATAATACAATGGGAGAATTTCTTAGAGCCTGCGTTGTCTGCCGCAAGAATATAATTATTTCAGGAGGCACCGGCTCAGGAAAAACTACGGTTTTAAATGTGCTCTCCGAGTTTGTTCCCGAAGGAGAAAGGGTGATCACGATTGAAGATGCCGCGGAATTAAAGCTCGACCACCAGCACTGGATCCGCCTGGAGTCGCGGCCGCCGAATATTGAAGGGAAAGGGGCGATTTTCGTGCAAGATTTGTTCAGGAATTCTCTGCGCATGCGGCCTGACCGGATTATCATCGGAGAATGCCGCGGCCAGGAAGCTTTGGATATGCTCCAGGCGATGAACACCGGCCACGACGGCTCGATGACTACCATCCATGCTAACTCCACCCAAGATGTCTTAGCGCGCCTGGATTCGCTGATCCTGATGAGCGGTATCGAGATTCCCCTGCGGGCAATCCGCGAGATGATTGCCTCAAGCATCGATATGATCGTCCATACCGCCCGTTTTTCCGACGGCTCAAGAAAGATTACCCAGATAACCGAAATTACCGGGATGGCCGACGAGATGCATATCGGATTAAACGATATATTTATTTTTGAGCAGTCCGGTATTGACAGCCAGGGAAAAGTCCAGGGAGAGTTTAAAGCCACAGGAATATTGCCGACCTTTCTAGATGACCTACGCAAAAGTGGCAGTATCTTTTCAGAAGAAGTATTCAAAAAGAAAGAGTAATGAATTTCTTCCGCAAAAACCAACCACTAAACCAACGCAGCCAGATTGCCGTGATTATCACCTTTGTCATCGCGGTGATTTTTTTATTTATCGCGGTATTTATAAACCTCGCCAAAGTAAGTCAGACTAAGACTACAACCAGCACTGCCGCGGATAAGGCCGCTTTGAGTTTAGCTTCGCAGCTGGGCAGTATGAGCCATTATTATAAGGATAAAGTGTTAAAGCTAAGCGGTTCGTCTTGTGCCACTCCTCCCTGCCAGGCATGTGACACTGATTGGTTGAGTTTAGCGACAATAATAGTGGCAATAGTTGGAGTTGCAGTTGGTATTTTTATTCCTCCAGTAGCACTTGGTGCCGCCGTTATAATGGGTGCGATTGCTATCAATTCGGCATTGCTCGGTGGAATAAACACGAAATTTAAGGAAATGACTGGATACAATGCTTCTCGAGAGAGTACATTATTCCAGGCCCTTCGCGATACCCAAAGCGATGATGTTGAGTTAAAAAGTATGGGGGCAGGCCTTTTTCGTGATGCGGAAACCGGCAAGGTTTACGATTTAAGTACTATTCCTGAAATGCGCAATGAAAAGAAAGTAAGCAGATTTGCCGCTTGGTATTATTTTTTGAGGCTTCCTTTGGTAGGCGACGAGGCGATGAAAAGAAGTTTAGATATATTTTTATTGGAGGGGATAAGGAGGTTTGTTGATGTGGATGAGTGGGATTCCAACCAATGGAAGATTAATAAGTTATCTTATGTGATTGGACCAGGTAATGGAAGCAGCAATTACGATGTGACCTGCTCCGCATCCTGCCCGGATTGGGTAAAAACCCCCGCGCAAGGACTGTTAAGAATGGTAAGGATGGATACTTCGGATAATGTCTACGGTGGATTTTTAAAGGATAAACTTCTTAGCTTATTACAGCGGTTAGAATGCGCATATGGTTTAACCTTTTGTAGCTCATTAGGGATATGCAGCAGTCTGACAGTAAGTTGCGGCGACGTAAATAACCTGATTGAAGATTTGAGAGAGTTTTTGTTAAGAAGCAAAGAGGTGTTAAACCTGCCGGTTTCTAAGCGGCTCGAACAATTAACACAATGGTTTCCGCTATGGTATAATTTTAAATATCATTGCGATCATCGATGGTTTAAAGACAGCTCGGGTAACTGTATCGATCCAAATAGCGACCCCAACCTAAATGACGACTATAAATACGATATTTATTTGCGCTTGACCCGCGACCAGATTAAAATTAAGAGTTGGATTGCCGAGCTGCAAACTTTAAACAATAATAGAATTGTTCCGGATATAGCAAAGAAACACGGGGAATGTACTTGGGGCAGAGGTGCTTCAGTTAGTAGTACCTGTTATACGCAATACGGTTGCAGCACTTCTGAATGCGGTTGTCACTGTTGCGGCAGCGATTGCAGCGATTGTTGCTGTAATACCTGTTGTTATCCGTCTTCTAGAAAATCACCCTGTGCTTGGGAAGGAACATATTATACTTGCGATCAGAATCCGCCCGTCTGTAGGAGTGGAGATTTATATGGCGCAGTCCCAGGCTGGTGCGGTTCTCGCGCAGACCATGCAGGGTGCCATAGTAACTGTGGATGTGATGTCCAAAATTTTGATACTACTACTGGTGGAGCAAAAGATTTCCAAGGCCAGTTATCCTGGCGTCCTCCTATGGCGGGAAATTCGGATGGCACTGATAAGCCGACTGAAGTTGATCAGGCAATCAGAATCCTGGGTGCCTTAAATGATGATCTCGCCAGGATAAAGACGTCTATTGGTGATTTAGCGGATAGCGTAGCGGCTAATCTGTCCAACACAGACGCTAAAAGAAATGAGATTATTTATGCCTGGAAGGATAAGCCCAAGGCGGATGGCAGCCAGCAATTTTCTCACTTTGTCAAAGTAAAGATTACTGGTTACCCTGAGAAATTACCCAATATTACTGAAAGTACGGGATGGGGGTGGGTAGGAATTATTCCTGCTCCACAGAAGTGCCGCACGTTAAACGATTACCAGGGTGATTTTACGATAAGCACCTGGCGTTATGACCAGGATCAGCCAACGGATATAGCCGGATGGAAACTGAAGCGCAGGAAAACACCCTCTACCGCTGAATTTGTCCCTGCACAATTAGAAAAAATAGTAGCGGATGTCCAGGATAACGCTAAGATAGATTCAACCCAAAGTTATGTTGCTTCGATTTTAGACTACTCGATTGCCAGTTGCAGCCAAGCGCATTACGGACCGGAAAAAAGCGACATTTATATAACCGGAACTCAATGTGAATAACAAAAAACTTTTTTTCTTCAGTCTTTTATATTTTTTTTTCTGTTCGGCGCCGGCCTAGCGCAAGCAAAATCCGCAATTGATATCCTGGTTTTTTCCCCCCACCCCGACGATGAAACCCTCGCCTGCGGCGGCTCCATTAGCAAGGCAATCAAAGAAAATAAAAAGGTAAAAGTTATCTTTATGACTAACGGTGACGCGTATCCGGAGTCCGCGTCGATTTGGTTAAAAAAGAAGCCGCAAGAGCTTACTGCCGAAGATTATATTGTTTTTGGCAAGGAGCGCAAAAAAGAAGCGTTGCGTGCAATAAAAATACTTGGGTTGAAGCAAAAAGACGCGATTTTTTTGAATTATCCGGATAATGGGTTGTTTTCTCTTTGGACGCAAGAAGAATTTCCGGGTAAAAAAAAATATAGTAAAAGAAACCTGCTCAACGATATTAAGAATATCCTAAGCGATTACCAGCCCAAAATAATTTATCTTCCCCATCCCGCGGATAATCATAAGGACCATCAGGCAACAACACTTTTCGTCTATCTTGCTTTAAAAGAATTAAAGGATGCAGATAAGAATAATAGCTGGATAGATTCTTTAGAGCCCTATTATTATCTTGTTCACCGGGCTCTCAACGATAATCTTTTTCAGGTACCTGCGCGCCGCCAAGACATTGTTGATTTCAAGCAGCAAAAGTTAAAAGCGTTGAACCAATACCACACTCAATTAACCAGCGATAAGGAATTTTTGGAGGGTTTTATTAAGGATAGTGAATTATTCTGGGACGTGCCAAAAGATAAGCCAGTATATCTTAATAATCTTGAGACGGAATGGCAAGGAATAGCCGAATATATGCGGAGCAAGGGTTATAATGTGAATTTTGCTCCCGTAGTAGATGTCGCGGATAATATTGAAAACATGAACAATCCTTTGGTGAAAAAACAACGGATGTATTCGCAAGACCCGCGAGTTGTCAGCGAAGTGGCTTGCGCGATAATCAGCGGAATGATTAAAGGCAAGATAATCCCGGTGCTAAAACATTTTCCCGGCTTAGGCCGAGTCGATGATGATACCCATCTTATGTTGCCTAAAGCAACCGTATCCGATACGGAACTTTATAAAAGAGATCTTTTTCCTTTTAGCGAACTCATTAAGAAATATCCCGGTATATGGATAATGATTGACCATGCGATTTATCCCGGTTTAAGTGATAAGCCTGCTTCGTTATCTTATGAAATTCAAACTAAACTTTTGCGCGAAAAGTTGGGTTTTAAAGGAATAATTGTCGCGGATGAGCTATTAGGAATGCGGGCAATCAAGGAATATGCTTTAAGAGAGGCAATTAGAGAGCCTGTTATCGGCGAGATTGTAGCCAGGGCATTTGAAGCCGGAACGGATATTGCCGTAATTTATCCGCCTTGCGGTAATACCGAAAGAGTTGTTTCTGATATAATTAAAAACGTAAGGCAAGCGGTAAAGGAGGGCCGGCTCGATGAAAAAAGCATCAATGAATCAGTTATCCGGATACTCAAAGAAAAAGAAAAGATTTTTGGCAGGCGTCTGGTTTATTTAGTAAAAAAAATGCCGCTTGCCGAAAAAATCGGGCAGAAGCTCGTATTCGATTATCATAACGATATAGGCGTATTTAATAAATATAATATCGGCGGGGTTTATCTGCACGACCATAATGCCATAGATAAAACACAAAAAGATACTAAAATACCGCTATTTATAATCGGCCAACATGAAGGGGGCATAATTAGCCAGTATACGGTTAATAGCCGCAGTGCTTACGTGATTGGTAAAGAGTTCGAGGTGCTGGTAAAAAAAGATAAGGCGGATGTCGGGGGGAATATGCGCCTGCTCTGTTTAGCCGCGCATCCCGACGATGAAGACGGCGAAGCGCTGGTTTATTTCCGCGAAAAATTGAATTACCAAACTTACCTGCTTTTGGCTACGCGGGGAGAAGGGGGTAGGGATAAAATAAGTTCCGCTCTTGGCGATGAATTGGGGATTTTGCGCACCAAAGAGGAGGAGAAAGCCGCTTCGATTTTAGGGGTAAGAAAGGTTTATTATTTAGGCAAGACAGATTTCGGTTACACCCTCTCAGTCGATAAGTCTCTTGAAAAATGGGGTAAAAAAGATACCCTGGAAAAATTAGTTTATTTTATCCGCCTGATCAGGCCGCAGATAATCATTACCAAACACAATGACTCGGATCCCAAAGAGCACGGTCAGCATCAAGCTTTGGTTATGCTTGCCAAAGAGGCGTTTGATTTAGCCGGCGACCCAAAAGCTTATCCCGGGATGATCAGGGATGGGTTATTGCCCTGGCAGCCGCTTAAGTTTTATCAACGCTCAACAAACAATGAAGCGGATGCGGCAGATAACCAACTTAAAATTAATTCCGCAGAATATATCCCGGCGGAACGGAAAACAATTCATCAGATCGCTTTTAAGTCATTGACCCAGCACCGCAGCCAGAGTAATTGGGAGCATTTAAGGACAAATATCCCAAAGCTAATCCGCTATCAATTGGTTAAATCCGGAAGCTGTTCAGAGAAAGAAAATTATTTTTAAAAGGGAGGATAAAATGAATATAGGAAAATATAATTTGCGCAAGGCAAGTATAAATATTTTTGCAGCGTTACTTTTTATTACCGCCAATGCTTATGCCCAAGACCCGGAAAAGGAAATGTTCGATAAAGGCAATGACTATTTTAAAAGTAAGCTCTACGATAGGGCGATTAGCGCGTTTAATACCGCCATTCAGATTAAGCCGGGTTATAGCGCCGCGTATTATCACCGGGGGCGTGCCTACGCTGAAAACGGGGACATTGACCAGGCAATCTCTGACTACGCCAAGGCAATAGAACTCAACGCTAATTATACAAAGGCATATTATCGGCGTGGCCTTGCCTATGCTAAAAAGGGTGATCTTGATCAGGCAATCTCTGACTACGCCAAGGCAATAGAACTGGATCCCAAATTAGCCGGGGCTTATAATAACCGGGCCAGCGCGTATTTTCTAAAGCAGGAATACAATAAATGCTGGGAAGATGTCCACAGGTTAGAAGCGTTGGGCGAGAAACCGCATCCTGAATTCCTTGAGCAATTGAAGAAGTTATCCGGCAGGGAAAGGTGAATTAGGCGCGGCGGTTTTCCTTACATAGATATTTATTTCTGTGTTGGGGCGTTCATGCAGATTGAGCATCTGCGTAACGGCTAATTTGCGGTGCCATATAAAATTATCAAGCCATTTCAAAAAAGATGATTTTCCTTTGAAGGAAGGCATAAGATAGGATGGCGAAGGAAGAATCTGGGGCCTATAGTGGGTAATTTTCAGGTAATACTCATTCACGTAGGGCATTATTTTTAGTTCGCTTTCTTTTTGCATCTCAGTTTCCTTATTCTGAAATCTACCCAAGAGAATAATTTCCGGTTTGTACTTTTCTAATACGGTTATAAGGTAGGCCGGCCGCAGGTTTTTAGTGAATATTCTTTTGGCGGAGATAACCGCTAGTTCAGGCGGGACCGCAATACCGGCATAAAAAGCAAAAATCGGCATATCGGTGAATATCCAGCGCACGCTTCGGCGATAACCTGACAATAACTCAACTGTTTTGCGTTCTTCCGCCGTCGTTTTATCCTTCAGGTCCATGAGCATGCCATTATATTTAAAAGGCAATCTTAGCAAGATCAGGATTATCAGGCTTAAGATTAACCAACGCATCCACCTTTTCTTTTTCCTCACGGCAAAAAAGCATTCGCTAAAACCAATTGCCGCCAGCCAACTCGCCGGGATTGCAAGAAGAAGATAGTAATACTGCCGGACAGGTTTATAATTAAGCAGGATGGCCAAAGCCGCCGCCAACCATAAGACCGGGAAAAAAGACCGGTATTTTTTTTCTCTGCAGAGAAGGATTATGCCAATCAGGGCAAGCAGAAAAATATCCCAGTCCCGGAACAGCACTTTGTTACAGACAGCAAGAAACGTATCTTGATTATATCCGGGGATTAGCCCTTTGCTTGCAGTATAGTGGGGCTTAATTAATTGCTGAATTAACATATAAAAATTAAAATGGAAAAATGTTATAATAATGGCAAAGTAAATCATGAAGGAACTCCCGAGCCACAGCGTAACAGGCAAAAGGGAGTGATTTCTGTCCTTTAAATTTGTTTTTTCGATTTGAGCTATTTCTAATATAATGAGCGGTATGAGAAAAATTGTAATTAACTTGATTTGTAAAGAAAGCGCCAGAAGAATTCCCGATAACACTAAAAAGTGCTTTAAATAAAATTTTTTATAAAGATGTATAAAATAAACTGAAAGCATCGCCAAGCTCAAAGCGGGAAGGTCGTTGGCGATCGAAATACTCAAGCGCAGGTAAGTGGCAGATAAAACTAAAAATATAATTGCCACAAGCGCGCAAAAACTTCCGCGCAGGCCTTTAACGGTTTGATAAAGCGCCCAGAGAAGCATGCCTGAGAAAACAAATATTAAGGTGCGCCCGGAGGCAACCGACTGGCCGAATAATTTAAGCCAAAAGGAAAGAATAACCGTCAATAAGGGTGGCTGGTCGCTCCAGATTTCTTTATAAAGAGAAAACCCCTTTAGGAAGAGGGAAGATTTCATCAATTCGTTCCCTTCGTTGGGGATAAATTCAAAGGTTTCTTTAATGGGAGATTTTACGATGAAGAATAGGGCAATTAAAATAATGAAGAAAAAAATGGCGGGTAAAAAACGACGCATAATGAAATTAATTTTATCCTATATTTATTGTTAGCGCAAGTCCAATAATGAATTACTTAAGATTTCTTTTTATTCTGTCAAAAAACCGGTTGGGGATTATTCCTTATCCGTCCCTGGTTACTTTTATCGTTACCTGGAGATGCAACCAGCGGTGTTTAATGTGCGGCATATGGAAAAAGGGGAAAAAATATGAAATGGCATTAGATGAGATTGGCGGCATATTCAGCCGGTTAAGGCCGTTGGATGCTGTGCGGATAACCGGAGGAGAGCCATTTTTAAGAGACGACCTTACGCAAATAATTGACCTTATCGATAAATATACCAAACCCCCGGTAATTCATATTACAACCAACGGCACGTTGACAAAAAGGGTCCTGGATTTTATAAAAAATGTTAAAAATCCGCAAAATATCCATATAAAAATATCAATTGACGCGCTGAAAGAAGAGCACAACCGGATAAGGGCGGATAATGAATCATACGATAAAGCGATGTTAACCTTAACCGAATTATCGGGTTTAAAACAAAAATACGGGTTTTATCTGGGGGTCAATCAAACAATAGTATCACAGGAGTGTTTCAATGATTATCAGGGCTTAAGGGGGATTTGCAATAAATACCATGTAAAATTATATCCGGTATTAGCCTATTCCAGTCCGCCGCTTTATGCGGCGGATGATTATTCTGACAAAATTCCGGAAGGATGTAAAACAAGCGTATTGGGGGGTTTTTCTCAACAGCAGATTATAGAGATGTTCAACATATTTGAAAAAGACCCGTCAGGATGGGATAATTTTGCTGAAAAGATAACCGCCAAATATTATCTTAAAAAAATACGCGAGCATTTATTGCGCGGGAAAAACCATACTCAACCAGAATGCGTTGCTTTGCGCAGCCACTTACGTATACTTCCCAATGGCGACGTCCCGGTGTGCCTGTATAATCCCGCAATCGCAGGAAATTTGTTGGCAGAGTTGAATTTTAAAAAATTCTGGTTCAAGAATAAAAATATTGCAAAATACCGGCAGGATATCCGCAGGTGCCCAGGCTGTTGGGCAAAGTGCGAAGTCATTCCTAACGGGATATATAGCGGTGATATTATCAGAGCCATTTTTAGTTGAGTAAAAGGGAGTAAGGTGCTTAAATTTTCGGTCATCATCTCGGTATACAATGAAGAACAGGCAGCCGCCCAGCTCTACTATTCTTTAAAGAAAGTTATGGATGGATTAGGGCAAGCTTATGAAACTATTTTTGTAAATGACGGTTCAACCGACAAGAGCCTGGATATGCTAAAGAGTATTAACTTAAGCCCGGCGAATTTAGTCATTGTCGACTTAGATAAACATAGAGGACAATCTACGGCTTTGCAGGCGGGGTTTGATATTTCCCGGGGAAAGTTTATCATTACCATGGATGGCGACCTGCAGAATGATCCTGAGGATATCCCCCGTATGCTGGATAAGCTGCAAGAGGGCTATGATCTTGTTTGTGGCTGGAGGCATAACCGAAAAGATCCCCGGATTAAGGTAATTATTTCTAATCTTGTTTCTTTTTTTCTTCGGCTTATGGTAAAGCAGAATATCCATGATTTTGGCTGTCCCATGAGAATCTTAAAAAAAGAAGCCTTAAAGGATGTCTATTTGTCTAAAGGAATGCATAGATTTTTTACTTTACTAATGTTTAAATTGGGATATAAGATTGGAGAAGTTGAAGTGAATCATCGTCCACGAAGATTTGGAAAGTCAAAATACAATATACACAACAGATTATTTGAGTGCCTATTTGTTTTTTTACGCATTTCATTATATGATATCCGTAACTTAAGGGAATACCATGAACCGGATTATAAGATTAAGGGGGTAATTAGAAAATGAAGATTATTAATTTAAGCAAAAACGCGGTCTTAGCAGATAAGGCAAGGATGGCGGATACCTTCTGGAAGCGGCTGGTAGGGTTGCTTAACCGCAATTCACTGGAAAAAGGAGAAGCACTCGTTCTAAAACCGGCAAACAGTATACATACATTTTTTATGGGTTTTCCCATAGATGTCTTATTTTTAGACAAAAATGGAAAGGTTATTGGTTTGTTTCCTGTGTTTAGGCCTTTTCACATTACCTCTGTTTATTTTGGCGCTTCTCTAGCTATTGAACTGCCCGCGGATACCCTCCGGCTTACTCAAACAAAATTAGCGGATAGCATTAAAATCGAATAAATAAATGTCCAATTAAACAATAAATTCCTAAAATAATGTCCAATCTGTATAAAATCGCCCACCAAATGAAAAAATTCATCATAATTCAAAAAACCGAATCTTAGATTTATTCTATACGCGAGTCATCCTTAAAAAATTATTAAAAAACCTGGAATTAAGCGAATAAGGGCCAAAAATAATCAGTTTTGGATTGATCCTTTTCTGCGACTTTAACATCTTGGAAACGCTTTCTTTTGTGAGGCATATCTACTTGACAAGCACTCTTCAGCGTGGTAATCTTTAAGTGCAAAATAAAAAGGTGTTTCTCGACGATAATAAGAGTTTAAGAATGAATTATTTTATGCAGTTTATAATGGCTTTTAAAAAGGCCGATAGAAGCCATCTTGCGCAAAAAAATTTTTCTGATAAAAAAGCGCAATCAATATTTGAATATGTCATATTAACGGCAGTTGTAGTGACGACTGTTTTAATTTTTGGGCCGTATTTCGGTAAGATAAAAGATTCTTGTGACAAAGCTTTTAATGCCGCGGTTACGGAGATAGTAAAATGAGAAACAAAGCGCAAAGCACAATTGAATACGCGTTATTAATTGCCATTGTGGCAGCGGCATTTTTGGCGATGAATGCGTATATGCAGCGTTCGGTACAGGCAAATTTTAACGTAATTGAAGAGCAGATAAATGCGCAGTAATTAGAAGGAGGGAGGTTAAAGATGCGTAACAAAAAGGGCCAGAGTATCTTGGAGTACGTGATTGTATTAACCGTCATAGTTATAGCGGTTGCTCTAGCGGCGACCAAGTGGATTAAACCCGCGGTTGATCAGGGATTAAATGATGCTTCAAAAAGTATTAATAATGCTACAGGGCAATTGCCAAAATAATTATTTTAGGGGAGGTGAATAAGATGTTTAACAAAAAGGGCCAGAATACAGCGGAATACGCGATACTTATCGCGTTGATAATCGCGGCAGCAGTGGGAATGCAGACTTACGTTAAAAGGGGCTTACAGGGAAGGGTGCATGAGGCGGTTAGGAATACCGGCCAGGCACTACCAGATGTGGGAGGTGCCAGTTTGAGTTTTAGCGGCAACCAGTATGAACCGTATTATACTGAGTCTGACACAAAAGTAAAAAGCGCCAGAACTGCTCAGGAAACACTGGGTAACCGCGGCCAGATTACCCGCTCTAACGTACAAGAAGCAACCACGGTTGATATTGGAGGAACTGAGAAAGTCAATAGCACAGCCGGAGCTGATTAAGGAGGTGAATAAGATGTTTAACAAAAAGGGCCAGAGCACATTGGAATACGCATTGATAACCGCGGTGATAATTGCCGGGCTTTTACTGATGCAGCATTATATGAAGCATGGTTACGCCGGAAGATTGAAATCAGCCAGTGATGATATCGGCGAGCAATATGACCCTAGCAAATATAATGCAACATTTAACGTAACCAACAAGAGTTATACGCAACAGACTGCTACAGGCGGAGCCACAACCCAACAGTATCTTGATTTAGGCGATGGTTCTAATGCTGGTAGGGTGCAGAAAAAAGAGAGTGTTGCCAACGAAACGATTGATGCCTGGGGCCAGAATGAGAGCTTGTATAGTAAATAAAACAATCGGGATACGCAGGGCGCAAAGCGTAGCTGAATATAGCGTTTGTTTGGCACTAGTTTTAGCCGCGCTTTTGGGGATGCAGATTTATGTAAAAAGAGGCTTGCAGGGAAGATACAAAGAATTGGTTGACCAGGCGGCTAAACAGGCCGCAAGCGCGGCTCAATTGGCTACAAGCCCGAAACAATATGAGCCGTACTATGTTCAGGACAGATTTAGAGTCAGCCAGTCTAAAATAACCAATGAAACTAGCAGTTCCCCCGGCAAAATGAATCGGGATTTTGTTGAGGATAGCACGGCAGTTAAAGGCACAGCCACAAGGGATGTGCAATAAAATGCGTAAAAGAGCCCAGAGCATAAATGAATATGTGTTGGTGATTGCCCTAGTTACCTTAGCTGGTATAGGTATGCAGATTTATATTAAACGGGGCATACAGGGTATAGTGAAGACCTCTGCCGACAGATTAGCCGGTGAAAAAGGAGATTCAGTTGTGTATACGGGCAGTGCCAAAAGCATTTTACCCCGTGCGCAGTGGAATCCCGTTGCCATCGCGTACGCGGATAATAAGCTCAACGGCGGATTTTTTGTGGCTGAGGTAACCGGCAACCAAGTTTATTATAATCTTTATTCCGATAGCAGCAACCTTAATAATAAAACAGTTATTGGCGGGCAGGACTTAGCCAGCGGTGATTTTACCAGTTATGACTGGGAGGGTTATGTTGACGCGGTTTATGATAAAAACGGCAATTTAATTCAGAGTTTTACTCCCAAGCAGGCAAGGGCTGACTATGCTCCATATGAAATACTCTCATTAAATACTGCGGCGAATAAATCCATGGTCCAAAGTGGAGTGATGGAATTAGGCCTGGTTGCCTTTGACCAGAAAGATCATCCGTTGAAATTTACGGCGGACAAAAAAGTTATCGTACATACTGTTTCAAAGCATAGCATCAGCCCGCAAAATTTAGCCGCGGCGAATTGGCATCCGGCGATGACAGCGTATCAGGTGAAAATGGTACAAAATAATATTCCAGGATTTATCCAGGCAGAAGTGCAAGGCAATATGGTCTACTATTATACATTCACCACCGATATCAAAAACAAGATACTTTTCGGCGGAGAGAATCTGCACACGGGGGATTTTACCCAATTCGGACCGGATGGTTTTCCCATCTCAACCGTAGATAGTAATCTCACTGTGCTCAGGACCTACAGCGGTTATGTAACCGATCCGGTAACCAAGGAGATTACGGGTATAATCGGCAGCGACGGCAACATTTATGGGCAAAACCAGATAGTAACAATAAGCCCGGTGCTTCCAACCACTGGCCCGGCAACGGTTGCTTCTCCGATGACAACAAAGACCATCGACCATGACACGACTCATGTTACCGGAGCATGGACCGCGGTTTATAAATTGGAAAACGCAAACACATTCGGCGCTAGGGACAAAACCGGTTTAAATAATAATAATTTAAATGCTGGTAACAACGTGACGGGGCACCAATGATAACACGGGTTAGAAAACACAGATTAAACAAAGCAAAGGCGCAATCGACATTAGAATACGCCGTAGTCGTTGCCTGCGTAGTGGCAGCGCTTTTAGGTATGCAGTTTTACATCAGGCGGGGAATACAGGGGAAATTAAGGCAGGCAGCGGATGAGACCGGTGAGCAGTATACGCCGTTGAACGTGGATTCGAATATTACCACGCAAACAACGTCGACTACAACGGTAACGCAAAGTTTAACTCCATTAAACAGGGCGCCCGGCGTTCCTTTAAATGATGAGTATGATTTACCTGTATACGGAATAAAGACAGATACAAGTATTGATGAAACCACTACAAAAGACGGACAAGAAACATTAGGAGAGTTTGAAAATGGCTTATTTTAATAAAAAGGCGCAGAGTTTGACTGAGTTAGCTACTTTTGGCTCGGTACTTTTATTGGTGCTCTCCTTTTTTATCAGTTATGGGATGCGTTATAATTACCAGCAGGAGATACAGATGCGCGCTTTTCGCACCGCCCTTGCGCAGGCCTATACTAATACCAACCGGCCGGATGCCTCAGCTTCGGTTGTGTTGGTTGATGATAGGCATATACCGGATCCCCGCGATATGTTTGGCGCGGGTAGTATCGTTCCGGTGGAAGGCGGCGCTGAGGTAACCTGGGGCAATACTATGCAGGATGGATATCTCAATGTTACCAATCCTCCGCTTTTGCCCACGATAAAATACGTATTTAATGATCGGAATCCTGCAAACAGAGCGGAACGTGAATATAAAACCGCCGGTTATAATTATATTGATAATGCTTATCCATTCTATGTTATATTGCCTGGTAATACCGCGCCACAGTTAATAACCTGGGTAAATGTAAGGAATTACCAGCCTACCCCGGATTCGCCGCAACAGGCTATGGTATTGTTACCGAATCAAGATAAAGAGGTAATTACTGAGCTTTATTTGAAGACGGCGGGCCCGACGCCGGGATATATAAAATTTCAGATTATCGGAGTCAGGACTAATCCGCCCAATGGCGGTGATGGGACGCCCATTGACCAGATATATTTATTAAGTCCATCTTCAGGAGAGATCAACCCTAATTATATGCAATTAAATAATGATGTTGATATGAATGGTACTCCCGATGTAACTCCTGCTAATATTCAAGGGCTATTATTGGAGGATAAGCAGGATATCCGGCGCAGCGGAACTATTACAATACAAGAGACTCCCGGGAAAACTATAAGCACCAGCACATACAGTTTTAAGGATAAAGCCGGGAATCCCACGACAATTACCCATAAAATTAGGAGTAGTTCAGGGGTGGAAGAGATTAATTTTCCTTTTGAGAGGGGAGGTGTTCCTTCGACATGGACAACACAAAAGTAAAAGCCCAAGTTGCGCTTGAGTTTGTCACCGCTTTTATTTGCACCATTCTTTTCTTGGTGGCAACCGCGCAAATATTTGTCTGGTTCGGAAACACCATCGTTAACCGGAATAAAGCGTATGAAGAGACTCGCGCTGCACAGTGGCAATGGTTTAATCAGCCCGGTGATCCAATTAACCCGGTGATAGTGGATTTCTATAATCAAAGCGATTATCCTCTAGATATATTCCATAAGAAATAAAAAATGAAAAAAAAAGGGATGAGCGTGGTAGAATATAGTTTATTGATTGCCATAGTGATTGCCGGACTTTTGGCAATGCAGGTTTATGTTAAACGGGCGGTTAATGGACGCTGGAAGGAAACCGGAGATGTGTTTGGTTTTGGCAGGCAGACGGATAAAACGCTTCTAAAATGAGACTACTAATTATCTTGCTTATTTTCGGATCGATCGGCGGTTTGGCCTATGAATTAATTCCCCTGCTTTTAGGCCGCTATTCTCAACTCCAGAGTAAACGCATGGAGAAAGCCTCCAAAGAGCTGCATCAGATGTTTATTTATACCGAAAAACACCGTTTACTGCCGATGTTTACGATTACGCCTCTGGCGTTGGGCGCGCTGGGATTCATTATTTCGCATAACCTGCTGGGTGTTTTGGTGGGCGCGGGACTGGGTTTGTTATTGCCCCGGATATGGATTAAAAATGTTGGGCGCAAAAGGCAGAATGATTTTGCCAGGCAGCTGGTAGATGCGCTTATGCTTCTTTCCAGTTCTCTTAGGGCAGGGATGAGTTTACCCCAGGCATTTGAAGTACTTACCGAAGAGATGCCCGCGCCAATCAGTGATGAGTTCGCCTTGGTGATCAAAGAAAATAAAATGGGCGTGACTTTAGAGGATTGTTTGGCGCATCTCAAGCAAAGGATTCCCCTGGATGATTTGGAATTATTGACTACCGCCATAAGCATTTCCCGGGAAACCGGAGGTGACTTGACTGAAATTTTCGCCAACTTAGTGCAGACCATCAGGGAAAAAAGAAAATTAGATGACCGGGTAAAAGTACTGACTGTGCAGGGCCGCCTGCAAGGGGCGATTATGGGGCTTTTGCCAATCGCGTTCGCGATTTTCATTTATTTCATTAACCCGCACAATTTTGACATAATGTTTAGTGATAAAACCGGCCAGATGCTGCTTGTTTGGGCGGTGGTTTCCGAAGTAATCGGGGTAATCCTTATCCGGAAATTAAGCCGGGTGGAGATATAAAGATGGAACTGGCGCTGATTATTTTATTTTTGTTTACCAGTATCGGATTTGTGGCTTATTACGTTTCCAATCGAAAGCTGGTCGAAGAAGTGCATTTGCCTTCCGAGATTACCGGCGGACCGGGGTCGGGGCTTAAGAAGGCATTTAATTTTAAAAATATTTTAAGCGGGCCAGCCAGTTTTATCGAGCGTTTGTTCGGCAAATCAAGCCTTTCTTTACCTACGAGCGATTTGCATAAACGGTTAACTTCCTCAAATAAAATAATGAGCGTCAGCCAATTTATGGTATTCAAATTTTTAATGGCCGCGGCAGTGCCGTTGGCTGCCCTGATTATCGCTCAAGCAAAACCAGCGTTGCTGCTGCTTTGCGCCGGCATCGGTTTTATTTTACCGGATATCTGGCTGAATAAGCGGATCAAGAAAAGACGCGCCTTGATTGTAAAAGACCTGCCTTTGGTAATCGACCTTTTGAATATTTGCGTGGGGGCCGGTCTGGATTTTATGGTGGCGGTTAACCGGGTAATCCAGGAATTCAGGCCTTGCGCGCTTATTGAAGAAATGAAGATAATGACCAACGAAATCCAAATGGGCATTTCCCGGCGTGACGCGTTAAAGAATATGTCCGCCCGCATTAATAACCCTGAGATCAGCTCGTTTGTGAGGACTCTTCTGCAGGCAGACAGGATCGGCACGCCGATAAGCGAGGCATTGAAGATGCAGTCAGAGGAGATCCGCCTGCGCTGGTTCCAAAAAGGCGAAGAAATGGCTTTGAAAGCCCCGATTAAGCTCTTATTCCCCCTGCTAATATTTATCCTTCCGGTGGTTCTAATCATTGTGGCCGGCCCTATTTTGATCCAGTTTACCAAGGGCGGGATGATGAAGTTTTAGAAATAGTAAATAGGGACAGCGACCATTATTTTGGATAAGACGGGGCCGGATCTAATAGATTCGGTCCTTTTATTTTAGTTAGATTTCATCTATTGCTGCGTCTATTGCGATAGAAAGGGGGCTTAAATGAGCGCAAAAGATATTTCTGCAGAAGTAGTGGCAACAAAGATTCTGGTGGTACGTGGCAGGAAAGTGATGTTGGATAGGGATTTGGCGGAGTTGTATAGCGTAAAGACGCGGGATTTGAATAAAGCAGTCGAAAGGAACAGGGATCGTTTCCCGAATGACTTTATGTACCAACTTACAAGAGAAGAAGTTACAATCTTGAAGTTCCAATTTGGAACATCAAGTTGGGGTGGAACGAGAAAACCTCCGAATGTTTTTACTGAGCAGGGCGTCGCGATGCTTTCTGGTATATTGCATTCTAAACGTGCAGTGCAGGTTAACATCGCTATTATGCGGGCATTCGTTAAGCTGCGCGAGGTGTTACTAACGCATAAGGATTTAGCCCAGAAACTTGAGGAATTGGAACAAAAATACCAATTGCATGAAACAGATATCCAGGTAATATTTGAGGCGATTAAAAAATTGCTTGAGCCACCGGATGAGCCTCCAAAGCCGCGGTTTGGGATGAATTGAGACCGCATTTATGATCTCAAAAATGGTTCGCTATCCCTAATTAACTCTATTTATCTGCTTTGGCGGCGCCAAAACCTTCTACTACCCTCTCTTTTACCCTGGGCGGCTTCATTAGTTGACGGATCGCTTCAAAAATATTCTGTATTGCTTCATCATGCTTTCCGATTCTTCGTTCCAGCACTCCTAATTTATGTATTAACTCCTTGTGCGCAGATAGAATCTGACGCAGTTTCACAAATGCCCGTATAATTAGAATATTAACTCCTATGGCTCTTTCGCTATTCAATACGCTTGATAGCATAGCTACACCATGTTCAGTAAAAGCATACGGTAGATATTTGATATGCTTGTCTCTTCTAGAAGCTGCGGGTTTTGCTTTGTTTAAGGTCACAATCTGGGGTTGGGTTAATTAATTTTGTTGATAATGTTTGCCGTTACAGGTTAGCTCCTTTCTTATCCGGATTAAAGCAGTGGTCCATAGCAAAAGCGACTTGGGATTGGAAGCGCAACGGTTGCGGCGCAATAAATCTCGGGTAATACAGCACATTGCTTCCACCGAATTTGTTGTAGTTGGTAAGTTTAATTCCGGATGCGCCTGATATGCCCTGTAATATCTGATAGATTGAAGGAACTCGCGTACCATAGCTTGAATGCGTTGAGTCCCACAATAACTCTGGGACAGCTGAATCAAACGTGTTAGCAGAACATTTAGATGCGGTCTGCTTGAAGCTTCCAGGGCTTGGCGGATTAAATAATAGATTTCTTCGCGGACGCCTCCGCCTTTGAGCATCCGTCTTTCGCGGCCTCGTTGAATTTGGAGCTTCAAAATCAGATGGAAATGGCAAAGTTGGAGAATCCATCCTTCTCTCTTGGCTATACGTTTCATGCCTTGCAGATTGTCGACGACCAAGGCTTGAATTCGAGATCGTGGTTCTGGAGGGATAGCTGTAAAAGCCCGTCTCCATTTGTAAGCTCCTTCTTTACCCGGAAGAAGAATCGGATCCAGGAAAACAGCCGTTTTGCCCGAGCAAGACTTTAATGCGGTGAGATATAGGATCCAAGGTTTGCTGTGAAAATGGAACCAAAGGCCATCTGCTAAAAGGACACGCGGCCCGGAAGGCAATTTTTGAGGGGCTGGATGAGCAACAAAACGTTGCAGTAATTGTCGAAATCGATAGCGGAAAGCCAGTAACTCTATTCCGGGACGCCGTTGAACTAAATGAATAAGCGTATACTTCTCCAGGAAAATCTGCTTCAAAACATTCAGAGGGATACGGATAATCGGCCGTCCACGTTTCTTGAGACGAATCGACCATGTTCGTTTACAGGAAGAACATTGCCTACGCCGCTGACCAAAACGATAAACTTTTGCATTACAACAAGGGGATTTCGCATGTTTTGTCTTCATGAATGCGAATTATCCCACAAGAAATTGATTTTCTATACGGAAAAAACACTTTAATGCGAAAATTTTTCAACAGAATTTCTTAATCCGAACCCAAAATGCGACTTCAAGTTAAAATACTCTTCTAAAGATCGCCAAAATAAAAATCCCCGACAAAACGTCAGGGCTGATTTATCATATTAGAAATAGTTAAGAATAACTATTATTTTACTACAGAAAAATGGTCGCTGTCCCTATTTATTATGTCCAGTCTGAATTTTAAAGATAAATTATTGTCCATTCTGACTTAATATTTGTCCAATCAGGTTAAGTTACTTTTGAAATAGGGGACGGTTATATTTTTCTTGAGCTCAGTATTAGAAAAATAGAACCGTCCCCTTTATTTTTATAGATCTTGCGGGGTTTTTGGGCCTCAGGTTGGCCAACCTGTTATCATCTTAAGCGAACCAAAGTTACTTCCTTTTCGCCAAAAGAAAACGTTACCAAAATAGACGATTTTTTACTTGACAGCGTCTATGCGGGGTGTTATATTTGGGTGTAAGTTGAAATGCCTTTTTTATTTGAAAACTTAGTAAGAAATTTTAAAAACATTTTAAAATCCGGTAATCTCTTATGAAAAGAAGCTTCATTAAAAAAATGAAAAGTCTTGGGGTAAGGGGAAATATTTATTTTTTATTTAATACTATAGAAAATAAAAGATGAATATAAATCAGCAGCCGACAGAAGACAGTATTGAGCAACCCAAAAAAGAATTCAAGTCGAGTTTTAAGACTTGGATCCGCGCGGTTGCTTTTATTGTTATCGCGGTATTCCTGCCGGAGCAGGCGGCCCAGGCAATGGGCTATGATCCCACCACAATCTGGAACCATTCTTATTTTGTAAACCAGGGTAAAAATGGATTTTTAACTTATCTTGTCGCGGACAATATCAAGCGTTCTCTGGACTCCCTTTCATACAAACAATTAAATCAGGTTCAACTGGATAAAAATTTAGTGGTTGAAACTGCGCCTCTTAAAGAATCAGAAACCAGTACGAAGGCCTCTGAGCCAAGCAAAGTGGACCAAAGCAATTTTTATGACAAAATCGGCAATGCCCTGCAAAGTGGCAGCGCGGAAATTATCCGCTTTGCAAGCAACGGCCTGAAGAAAACTTCCCTACCCGATCAATCCTCCCCTACCACAAGGCAAGGAACCGCCTCCAGCCAGAAACCGTCACTTTATTTGACCGGCTCAGTAGTAAAACAAATCAGCCTGTGGCTTAAGGATCCAAAGACACAGGTTGATAACAACTGCGGTATAAACGCGCTGAATGCTTTATTTGTCCAATCAGGGATTAAACTTAGCCGCGAAGAATTGGCAACCCGGGCAATTATGGTTGATTTTCTCTCAGGCAATCTAAGGGAATTTAAGGGTGAACTTGCCCTGTCCCTGTTTGCCCTGCAAAAAACCGCTGTATCTTTTGGCCTCAAAACCGCTTTAGTCAAAATCCCCGCGGCATCATTGCAAGGGGGCCAAGCAATCTCTTCCCTAGTTCCCTTTATTACTTATCTCTTATCTGAACACTTCGTCTTAGTAACCCGCGTCACCAATGATAAAATTTATTATAAAGAAGATAAAGAAGAAGCCAATATGCCCAAGGAGATTTTCCTTAAAGGCTTCACCGGCAATTGCTTGCTGCTTGATTCTAAGCTATTGCAAGGGAGCAAGGCAATTTCCTTACTTTCTGACAAAGAAGCATTGGAAATTAGCGGTAAGGAGAGTTTTTTCGACAGGTATAATTCATTGAAGTCGTCTATTAGCAACACAGCTAAATCCAGCATATCCAGCATATCCAGCATTAGTTCTACCGCCCAATCTTATGTTTCCAAAGCCAGCAGCACCTATACTGCCGCAAGCAATGTCTACAACACAGTTAAGTCTGTAACTGGCATTTCCATAAGCTCTATTGTGACAAGAAGCTCCATCCCCAGCAATCCTCTAAGCGCCATCAGTGTTCCTGTAACCACATATAACTATCTGGCTAGCCCCTCCACCAAAGGAAATTTAGGCAAAAGCTATGGCGCTGCAAATACCCTGCAAACCGATTTCGCTTTAACCGTACCCAAGCGTGCATATGATTTTACCGGCTGGGTAGATACTGTCAGCGGCCTTAATTCAAACCTGGGAACCAAGCTTTATCAGAGCTCCAGTCTAGTCAGATCCATCTCCGATGCTTATTCTGGGGCCAAAGGAAGAACCGAGTCCTCTTTAAAGCAAACCTACGGAATAGGGACTTATAATAATTTTATTAAACCCACAGAATATTTCGTTGCAGATACCGCAATTACTACGGCTGCTACTTTAGGTATCGGTTCAGCTGTTGGCCTTGCGGGAGGTACACTTAGCCGGGTTGGCTCTGTCAGCCGTATTGCCGAACCTATCATTTCTCGTTTGCCTCAACTTAGCCGTATCACAGAAATAGCCGGCCCAAAGGTAGGCCAGGGCCTTGAGTGGGTAGGGACAAAGGGTTGGAGCGCGGGAAAATGGATGATGAATCCTGCGACTGGAAGATGGGCGATAGCAAAAACAGCGATTAAATATTCAGGTTTATCTTTTGTTCCCGCTACCCCTCAGTATTGGGCTACCAGCGCCGCATTCACAACCTATAATTATTTAAATAATTCTTCCACGGTGGGTAATGTACGTAAAAGTTTTACGGCCGACGCTAAAGTTCGCGAAGGAGTAGTTATTAGTGTAGCGGAGAATGTCGCGGGAATGCCTAATGGGATACTTGAGATAGGAACTTGGGCAACAGGCGGGTTAACAGGTTTTGACCAGAAAAAGTACTTGAATTTGAGGGCTCAATATTATGATAATACCGATTTAGTTAAATCCTTGAATAAATCATACGGTGATTGGAAGCAAAAAGAAATAGCTGATCCTTTAATTGCAATATATGGGCAAAACAAATATAACACTGCGGTGAAGCCGCAAATTGAAGTTGGGGGATTTGTGGGAAGCTTATTTGTTCCTATTGCCGGAGAGGAGAAAATATTAACAAAGGCCGGGTCTATAATAAAGGCAGGCAAAATAGCTGATGCAGTAATCGATGTGAGCAAAGGAGTTAGAGGGATTAGGGGAATAGATGTTGCGGTTGATTTGAACAAAGGGATTAAAGCAACCAGGACAGTGTCTTATGCAGACGACACTTTGAGATTAACGCAGAAATCATATACGCCCATCAGAAATTGGGGACAAAGTCAGAGATTGGTTACGTCGATACACTCCTCAAGTTTAACTTCAAGAATTTTACCTCATTCGACACAAATCACTTTGGCTAATTCAAGGGCGCTTAACTTAATAACTAGATACGAACCGATTAATCTTATGAAGCAAAAAGTTTCAAGGCCGATATATAATTATCTGGAACGAAAAACTCTTAAACCAATATCTGATTCTTTAAAACCGTCTTATAAGTATGTAGCTAAGAACAATCCTGTTTCTTTAACTAAGCTGGGCGAATATAAATCTACAGCAGGGAAGTTAATAGGTGACCGTATTCCGCTAAGAATGAAAAATGTTTTTGCTGAAGAAAGCGCATCGGTATCGCTTGGTTCTTTAGATAAATCAGCAAGATTGTTGTATCAAGGTGGGAAAGGGCTATATCAAGGTGGAAAATGGTTTGGCAAGAATCTTATTACCGAATTTGTGCCTCGCCTGCTATTCTACGGGAGTGTATTCGGAACGCTTGATGCTGCATTTATCTATAAAGATAATCAATTTAATCAAGCAACAGGTGAGCTCTCAGGCAATAATCCTCTTCTTTTTTGGCTAAGAGCGACAGAATTGAATATGGGTTTTCAGATTCTAGGGGCGAAAAAGGCATTGTGGGATAAAGACTTATTCGCCGCAGAGAAGTATAAAGGATTAGCCGATAAAATGTCTAAAATTTCCATGGGCGGCCAGCTTGGAAATGGTGTTTATTTATTTGTTAATCCTCAGGATATTCAGGATCCTAATTTACGTAAAGCAGTAGAAATGATCCCCAGTCCTGTAAGGAGAGCCATTGCTATTCCTGTCCAGATGGTTGCTACCAGCGAAGGGTTTGCCAGTTTTCCTGCTATGACCACGTATTCAACCGCTTATTATACTCAAGCGGGTTATAATAAAGAAGGATATTGGGGATGGAATGGTGCATTATCAGGATTTTTCCGCGGCGCGGTTGTTATCCCCAGCGTGGCGATGTTTTCGTTTACCACTTCAGTGCTTGCTGCGGGTATAAATACATTTACTTTTGGAGATCGATATAAGAATGCGCAAATTAGCAATTGGGTTATTAATTCTTTGGGAAAACCAGTCGCGAGTTTTATCGCTCGCAGAGACGTGGATTTTAAAACTTACGCTCAGCCTGAATATATTGACATTGCGCATAGAGACGCGGCCGCCAGCCAGGATAAATATGAGGGAGCTGATTATTTTTTCGGCAATCTTTTTATGATGGGAGGTTTTAGGCAAGCAGTTGGTTTAAAGCGGCCCGAGGCAAAAGATGTTTCAGGCAGGCGTCATTTTGACACCCCGCTTATTGACGCTGGCCAAAGAGTTTCAGGCGCACTGCTTACCCCGATGCATCTTACAACTGCTCCTATTTACGGAGGTTATAGTCATTATGCCGGAAAAGTAGCGGAAACAAGAATAGGAAAGTTTTTAGGTTTAGATGTTACGCAGAGCCGCGGTTTAAAGAATAGCATAGCGGCGCAATACAAAGAAGTTGGCCAGGGCATTTTAGGGATTAGCTCCTTTACTTTAGGCAACCTGAATAAAATAGCAAAGTCGGAAGTAAATCTGGCACGGATATCCCTTCCTTTGGAGATAGCCCGGAAGATAAATGAACGGAGAGAAGAATTGAATGGGGTAACTCTAAAAATAGGTGAAGTGGAAGAGCAAATTCGTTTAAATGAACGTAATTTTCTTCGTAAGCCAGATTCCGAAAATTCACAAAAGAAGAGAGAGTTATCCACAAAGAGAGCGGAATTAACGGCTTATAAAATGAAGTTAAGTAACTTAGTTGAAGTTGAGGGAATAAAACAAAAGATAGTTTCGCTGGAAATCGCCGGGAGGTTTGGAACTAAAGATTATAATCAAGCTGTTGAGAAGTTTGTGAAAGCGGATTTAGGCGGCGGAGTTGAGGGTATTCTAAATAGGCAATTTAGGACGGATCTATTGAATAAATATAAGCGCGTTAAAACAGAAGGAGATGGTAACGGATTAAGCCGGGCTTGGAATAAAATAAGCACAAATTCAGAATACAATCGGGCGGTGAAAACTTTGGATGCTATCAAGGATATAGACATCGGGAAAATAGATGAAGTTATTAAAGATACGCAAAATCAAATACAAAAATCAATTGAAGCGTTAGACAAAACCTCAAGACTTGCCTATCTGAAAGAAAACGGGCTAGGGAGCATTGCGGGATTGAATGATAATTCAAGGCGAGAATTGGCCAGAAAATTTTATGAAGATGGTGTTACTGCTGAAACGATTAAAGAAAAAGGTTTTTGGGAAAATTGGCAAGAATTCGGGCAGGGCTTAAGCGGGATCAGCCAAGAAAGAATGAATGACGGGATGCGGGAATTATTTAAGCTGAGAGTACTTAAGTTTGACCAGGAAAAGATGGAAAAAGGTATTGATTCCGGGTTTAGAGTCGATTTCGAGGCAGGAAAAGAACTTAAAGCGGGCACAGCTGAGCGGAAGATTTTTGATACTCTGGAAAAAATGAATGCTAAAGGGTATAATTTTCAAAATTCAGTTGGTGATTTAATAAAAAACTGGGATTGGAAGAAAATTTCCGAAGATTCAGTAAGATTCGCGGAAAGTAAGGATGAGTTAGCCAACATATTGTCCACCCACTCGTCAATATTAAAGAATCCCGATGCAATGAATAATCCAGAATTTAGGGGGTTAGATAAATTACTTAAAGATTCCAGAGGGAAAACTGAACTGGGTATATTCTTAGCTTTAACTACTTTTAAACACTCCGGCGGCCGGGAAAGTCTTGGTTTATTTGCTTCTCCCAACGAATTAAAACGGGTATATGAGAAAGTATTGGAGAAAAATTTAGGAGGAGAAAAAATCAGTTTCGGAGAAGGGGTGGATGGAATCAAGGTTAAGCTTGGCGGAGTAGATTATACTTTTGTAAAAATTACCGAAGAAAGTATTAAATCTTCTTACTTAAGTAATAATTTAGACAAATTAAATGAGATTTTTAAAGATAAAATTATCCTTACCGATATCTCCACTTTACAGAATCTTAATATGCAAAAAATCGTTCCTTCACAAGGGGAGGCGGAAAAGCAGTTGGCCAAGCGGCTGGCTGAAATTATTTATGACCGGGCAGTTATAATCGATGAAATCCATCAGGTTTCTCAATCCCCTTACCATATAGTTGGTTTTGACGGCAAGACTCTTGCAGAGTTTTTAAAACCTGCCGAGTATGAAAAATATGTTGATGTTGCTGAAAAAATAGACAGAAAATTCCAAGAATTGGCTAACCTTGAAGAAGTTACAAATAATAAGGGTGAGCCAGTCACAACAGTCAAAGGCTATGGTAATTTAGGGGATAGATTAATTAAAATGGAATATGTTGATGAATATAAAGGTCTTACGACAGCAGGAGAGAATGAATTCAAGAGATTATTAGGCGATAAATTTGTAACGCAAGCAGAGAATAAAGATTTCAGTATTGAACGGCTTTTGGTAAATTCTTTTGTCAGGAACCTGTTTGAGAAAGAAGAACAGGAAGGTGGTTTTGGCCTGAAGAAAAACGAGAGGCAGGAAGACGAGGTCCATCCGGTGCATTTTGGAAAAATTAATGAAAAAATGCAGTGGTCAACTCCGGAAGAGGCAATTTCGCGCTGGGTTCTGGGTTTCCGGATGAAAGATATCAAGACGAAAGATAAAGATAATAACATTATTGATATTCCAGTAAGGGAAATTATCAGTAAAATAAAAATAAGCGAAGAGTCAGTAAAAGTCTCCCCGATTTCGGTTCTTGCCAATTTCAAATCCTCTAAAACATTTTTCTCGGCCACTCCTTTCTACGCCGAGACTATGTCTGATCTTTTAGGGGTAAAGTACCAAGGCGACGCGGCTAAATTTATGGCCAAGGTTAAATCTGATTTAGAAGGCAGGATAGAGAAGGGGAAAGTCGGAGTAGGGGATTATGGAGAAATGATTAGGGATGGTAAGTTTAAATTAGCCGACGATAGGCCGAATATTATTCTGCCGGCTTTACTGACACATATTCCTGATTTTCTGAATAAAGTGTCTAAGGCTGCTGGCGGGAGAGATGTTTTCTATATTGAAGTTGATGATACTGTTTCTAAAATAGTAGATGGCCAGAGAGTAGAGAAATTAGAATTATTAAAGGAACCATCAGGGGAAATAATCAAGCCGAAGGATCAGCTTGAAAAGAGAGTGAATGAGGGCAAAAATATAGTGGTGGTCTTCAGTCCGTCTAAATTAACCAGCTTTAGTTTTGATGTTAAGAAAGCCGAAGGAACTCAAAAAGAAGCCCAGTATACACTTATTATGGATAAGGATACTTCAGCTACTGATTATTGGCAGGCCTTGAGAAGGAATAGAGAAAACCTGGAAGATTTTAATGTTATCTTCAATGGCCCAGCGGGTGAAGAGCCATTAAAGGATATCTGGAAGGATACTATATGGAAAGATAGTTTAGTAAAAACCGAGAATTTAAAAAAGAATGACGCTTTGGTCAAGGCTATAACCGAAACCCATCAGGATGCCATGGCTGGCCGGTTTGTTAGGTTCACGGAGGTTTTTCCGGAAAGGGCTGATCTGGCTTACCAGCTGCTCAAAGCTTTTCAGAGCAAACACGCCAAAGACACTGATATTACTCCGGATAAAATACGCTCTAATGCTTATCGGCAGATTATTAGCGGCTTCAACAGTGACATTACATTCTTTAATGATGTCATCAAAGATTTTTCTCCTTTGCTTCTTTCCAAGGAAATAACTGAAGGCAGCGGAGAAACGAAGCATACTTTAAAATTTAAATTAACTTCCGCGGAAAAGAGATTTTTTGAGGATTATCTTAAACAAGACAAGATTTTCAGAGACAGGAATGGCTTAGATTCAAGCAGAAGCACAGGGGTTGATAAAGCCAAGGTAAAATCCGAGTTAGAAGCCATAGCCAGGTTTAAAGGCATACCTAACCTTGAAGCTGCCCGGTTTAGGGATTATTTGGCGCAAAGATATTCAACTAAAGAATTACTTAGGAAAAAAGTTTCTTCCCCGGAATCCAAGGAGGCTATAGTAGTGGCACAACAGAAAATTCAAGATGCGCTGGAAACTAAAAATGGAACAACTCCCAAAGAATTAGCCGCCGATATAAGACAAGATTTAATCGGGCGTGGTTACACTGAATCAGCGGTTGCCGGAGTCTTAAGCCAGATGTATCCTTCCTTGAAAGAGAGTAATTGGCTAGCAAGGCGAGGGATAAATGCTAATTATATTGGTCAAGGCGTATTAGGATTTGGGCAGGCATTCTTGTTTATCAATAATCAGGAAAATAAAGAGAAAGATTGGTTTACAAAACTTATAGAAAAATTAAATTTTTCCTTGGGTTATGGCAAAGCAATTGGCACTATTCAGTCTTTTAGCGGTGAGTTTGAACCCGAATTTAAGGAGTTTTTATCAAAATACTATGAAACTGATGGCGCAAAGGGAAATATGCGGACAGCGTTAAGGTCATCCTTAGATAAGATGATTGCCGCATCAGTAAGGGGCGTGTGGGAGTCGAGAAAAAATTTAGAATTCTACCAATATATGAAGGATATGGCGGGAAAAAACATCCCAGCGGAAGATAAATTAGAAGAGCTTAAAAAGATAAACGGCTATTTAGACATGATGTCTGTATTGGGGGCCGACGGGAAAGAATCGATAGAGAAGGCTTTTAAAGAAAAATTAAAAAATGAAAAAGCATTAAAAGACGAAATAAGCAGGCTCGATAAATTATTGAATCACCAAATAGCCAGGACAAATGAATTGAATGTTTTGAAAGCAAGATTGGGGAGGCTCAATGATGTAGATGAGCTGCAAGTAGCTTTATGGGCGCAGAAATTTGTAAGCCCTGCGGAAAAAAGATCCGGGATAATGAATAAGATAATGACAGCGCTGGGGATGAAAGAAAAGTTAAATGTAGCTGACTTGGCCGAGGACATTCGTGAGGAAGTAAATGAAAACATAGATGCCGTTGTTAAAGAAGGAAAAATCCCCGAGCTGGTAGTTGTTTTTGGCAAAGCTAACAGCAGGGAAATTAAGGATACAGTAGCAATTCAAAATAAATACTATGAAAAAAATAAGATAGCTAAAGTGCAAATTCCGGTATTCCTTGATGAATCGGTGAAAAGCAGCCTGATAAGTTCTTTAGGGATATTCTACAATCAAGATAATCCTTCTTTGGGGGTATCCAGCAGATATTATTCCACAGAATTCTTGATGGAATATTTGGTTAAACCTTTACAGAAACAAATTTTTGAGGACAGAGGGATCAAAGGATTTGTGATGCCTGTTGGGAAAATACCTTTGTCAGCCCGGGAACACGGTATTGTTACCAATATTTTAGGAGAAGGTTCAGCGCAGGCCAAAGGCGCTTTCATAAGCACCCATCCTTATACTACAGGGTGGATGGGCGGCGTTATATCAACCATCGGACTAATACCTTTATTTGGTAGATTATGGGATTTCTTCGGAACAGGATTTAAAACTGCATTGCAGAGAGTAATGAACCATGAATTAGGGCACGTTCATAGGTTAGGGCACGATGCGAAAGCAGCATATTCCGTAATGTCTTCTTCTGAGAAAGAAGATGGCTCGTTCTGGTCTTGGAAATGGCACTTCTGGAGGAAAGATAATACTTATCAGCCGGAGCATCTTGAGACAATCAAAAAAGATATCGCTCAATTAACTGGTGGAAAAGGTTCGGCAACCAGTTCGGATGTTTTTGTATTACAACAGGTAACGGCAGATTTACTTAAAGGAAAAGAATCATTAGCAAAGATATCTAGCCGTAGTGAACTTTATCGAATAGGTGGCAACCTCAAAGCTGTTGCTTATTATTTAGAATCCCTTTCTTCCGCTGAAAAAAAAGAGATATTTGCCAGGATAGATGCATTTGCGGATATTTTAAGAGGCCATCCTAAAGAAGATATCATGGGTTATAAGAAAAACGGGTTTGATGCGTCAGCTCATAGTATGGATAAAATAGTCGGATTTTTTAATCTGTTAAGTAATACAGAACTCAACCCCTCTGAAAAAAGTTTTAAGGAAACCCTTTTGAGCCAGAATTTGCTTGTGGGAACAGAGAGTAACTATCAAGCAAACGGTGAATGGTATATTATTGGTTTGGTTAGAGGCTCTTCATTAATTACCCATGAGTTAAGACATATCGTTTACCGGGCAATTGAAGCATATAGAAATGCCGTTAATACAATGTGGAATAATATTCCAGTAGATAAACAGAAGATCATCGCGGAGCTCTTAACTAAAATCGGAGGCTATGATTTTAAAGGAGAAGAAGGACAGGCTCTGCTTGTGCGTGAATACGCCGCATATTTAGCAGATTGGCCTGCTTTCCAAGAATACTTGAATAAAAAAGAGCATGCTTCGGAAGATAGGCTATTTTTCGAGCAACAATCTCGGAATCTTCTATCTATTGAAGAAAATAATGCCCAGGCAATAAGACAATTTTTTAAAGAAAATTCTGATGAACTAGGTACTTCGGCTGAAGATAAACGCGACGGCGGCATGGTTAGAGGCGGGCAGGCGAATGTATTTATAAATGGTGAAAACGTAAATAAACAAATTTTTGATAAAGAGGCCGTTAATTCTTATCAGCTGGCCATAGAAAGATTGGGAGAAGCGTCACTAGGTATTAACGCATTTAATAAATATGGAAATGGGACAGCTTCGGTCAATCAGAATTTTGCCACGCCATTGTATGATCATTTAGCTAAGCTGGTAAGCGAGAATAAAATAGCCGAGGCTAAACAAGCCATAAATAATTTGGTCGGGTTTATTTACAGGCAATGGGGCGCGGGGATTATCGACACCGACCATAAGTATTTACTGGATTATGGAGTGGATGGGAATGGCGAAATAATTTGGCTTGACCCGGGCAAGGCTTCTTCCAGAAAGACAGATTTTGTGATTGACTCGTATCGGGAGAGCGGAGACATTAAAGGTTCTTTACTTGGATTAAGCCAGGAATTATATAATTATTATATAGGATTGACGGCTAATTTTGCTGATGAATTCCAGAAACATTGGCCCGAAGGATCTCTGACAGATGCAGACTATATGTTTGACGGCGGAACAGTGGAAACTGTGGCCAAATTGATTGCCGAATACAGAGTAGTGTTGCCGGTTAACGAAGCCATAGCGAAAGTAAGAGGATTGGGTTATTCTGAAGAATTAATAACTAAGGCAATCGGTTACAATATTGGATTAGGAAGCGGGTTTTCTAACAATCCTTTGGATCGCGGCGGTAATAAGCAAGACAAGACAGGGCAGCGGCCGGCATCTCCAGCGCTTCCGTTGGCTCCGGGAGGGCAGAATGTGCCAGGCGTTAATGTTGTTAGCCATAGCGGGGTTGCAGGCAGCTCCAATCAGGCCTTAGTTGGCAGCAGGCCCGTATTACCTAATAATAGCGGGATTGAAACGATCATTCCCAGCATAAGACTTCAAGCTATTGGTGTTTTAACCAGCTTTACCAGCGGTTTGGCTCCGCCCGCGGCCCTCGCCAAAACTTTTATCTCAAATGTATCAAGTAGTGTAGCAAATGCAGTAAGAAGTGCAGTTGAATTAGCTGAGAAACTCTCAGGTGCCCAGAGTGCAAACTCCGGAAATGGAGAAAAAGGGCAGGATGCGAGAAGTGCGTCCGGCAATAATATAGGTAAGAGAAGTGAAGTAACTTCAACAGGAACCAATGGTGAGGCAAAATATGCCGAAACCCGAGGTTCTATTCGTGCGTATAGCTTCCCCGCTAGCTTTATTAATGATTTAAAGAAGTTAATCAGCATTCTTCAGTTCAAAAATCCGTTAATTCCCGTATTAAATCAATTTATTAATAAATTATCAGGGGTCAGCTCCTGGCTGTCCTCAAAGACAGTTCTGGCCTACAGGAGCACCCTTGATTTAAATAATGCTGAAGCCATTCCTTCTTTACGCGATGGGGGAGATGAAGGGGCTCTTGAGATTTATGAGGTCATTAAAAAGATCGGTAATTTAGTTGAAAAAATGGTCGAGGATCTTAAGAGCAAACGAAGGCCGGGTGAAACTATCGCAGGGAGATATCCTGGCGAGAAGAATAGACGCATAAGGGATGCAATAACTCGTAACGCAGAGGATAGTATAAAGTCGATGCGCAGATTAGGGATGACCAAGCCTTTGTCTATAGATGAAGTAGGTTTAAATAACGACGATGATTTTACAGCTAAGATGACAATATTTGGGGCGATCACCGGAGTAGAGGGCTCCAGAGAGAAGCTCGGCAATAAGCTGGCTGTGGAATTAGATAAAATTATCGATATAAAAAATTTATCAGATAAAGACAAGATAGAATTAATAGTGGAGATGTTAAAGGGCATACCATTATTAGAAAGCGCAAAAATTATAAAACCCTTAGAGTCAGCCTTACAAGAAGGTTATCTAATGAGCCTGCCGCTTGAGGACAGCGAAAAGTTGCAGAGGATTTTAGGAGAGCATCGGGATTATAACGGTAATGAGCAAATATTAAAAATGCTTGAAGAAATCAAAAAAGGACAAGAAGAATTTGGAGCCCGGCTTGATAAAACTGAAGAGAAGCTAGAAGATGTAGAACAAGAAGCAGGAGCAGCAAAACAAGAAGCAGGAGCAGCAAAACAAGAAGCAGGAGCAGCAAAACAAGAAGCAGGAGCAGCAAAACAAGAAGCAGGAGCAGCAAAACAAGAAGCAGGAGCAGCAAA
>JAQUQW010000006.1 GCA_028716245.1 Candidatus Omnitrophota bacterium
TTAGATCAGCGGTGCCGTTATCACTAAACTTACTATCCAAATCGGCCCCCTGTGAACTCCCGCCGTCATTCATACCTTTATCTGAATTATCTTGCTTGCCTTCTTCTCGATTCAACTTCCTAAGCAGACCCTGGAGATATTCCTTAGCCGAGTCATTGGTCCAAATACTAGTTTCCTCATTCTCGCCGCCGCCTTTTGAGCTTTTATTCCCTTTTCGCGCGCGGATTAATTCTAGATCCGCCTTCCAATCCTCTTCCAGAACAAACCCGTTTACATGATGTTTGTTAAGATAAAATAATGCCTTGAAAAGTTTTGGGTGGGATTCTAAATACTTTAATTCCCAATTCCGTATCTTTTCTTCGGACAACCTAGGATTAATTAAATGCTTTATTTCGTGGCGGAAAATTACTATAAGGGCGAGGCTTAAGGCGGCGGTTTTGATATTAAGCAAGTAACGGTTAATTTTCAAGTAACCGGTATCGATATCAACCTTGCCAGCCTGCGTAAGCTTATAAGAGATAAACAAAGGTATTTCTCTTTCCGGCGGGGCGTTGGCCAAGCCGATATAAGCTTCTTTTAAACTTTCAATCAATAAATCTCTCTCGCCAGGGTTCAGTTCTCCTTTTTCACATATAATTTTCATATCTCCATTTTTAATAACCGCTTTTGCCAAAACATCGGGAATCCTCAAATAATCCGGGACATTCTCCTTAACAACAGCCATATTCATCTTCGCCGGGTAAGCATACTTAGAATGTTCTTTCTTCAAGTCCGCTTCAGTAAGATTAAATTCCTTCATTAATATCGGAGTCATTACTTCAAAAACTAATAACAACGCGTTAAGTTCAAAATTAGACCTGCTAGGCTCTAATATTTTTATATCCTTAAATTTTCTTATCATATAACGCGTTTCTTTCTTCGGAGACTCACCCTTAATAGGTATACAAAAATCCGCTAAGCCGGCTAATTCCGAATGCGGATCAGCAGTAATCAAAATAACAAATAAATTATCTCCCTTGGCAATTTTTGCCAAATTAATAAGTTCAACCGTATTGCCGCTTCCGCTGACAATCAAAAGTATATCGCGTTGCTTAGGAACCTTTGTCGGGTTGATAATCGGGCTAATATCAAACTCCCTGCCTTCCGGTTTCATCAACTCTAGCCTTATTTTAAGCATCTCCAGGTCTAAATCCGACCTGCCTATCGCTCCTAAAAATACCCTTTTCCCATAATAGTTAACCTTCTTTAATATATCCGCTAACTCCGCAATCTTTGAAGCGGGGAATTCCTGGCTAAGCAGCACGCTTTTTGATCCTTCAATTAACTCTTTCATCGTCAACAATACTTTCTGCGCGTCCTCAATAGTCGCCTCTTGGCGTTTATCCTTTACAATACCGATCAAACTTTGAGCTACCGCTTCAAAATACAGTAAAACAAGCAGCTCAAACGTGCTTCCTAAAGGAAGAATCTGGGAAAGGTGTTCGTTACCTAAATCATCCTTTGATTTCCCGGGAAGGATGACAAATGAGGCTTCCTTTAATAATTCCGAAGACGCATTAGAAGTTACGCTAAACACATCAAATCCCAGTCTTTTCGCTTCCATTGAGTTTGTATTTACCCACCCTGTTCCCATTGAACCGGAAACGGCTAATACCAAATCCCCTTTGTTAACTCCAGGAAGTAATGATTTAAAATCCAAAATATATACCTGAATACCTAAGCGTATCAGCCGGCGCGCCAGTATCTTGCCGGCTATCTGAGACCTGCCGGAAGCATTAATAAATAAATTGAATCCACCCTCTTTCAACCTGATTAAACAATTCAGGAATTCTTGTGTCTGCGCAATAGAGATAGCTGGTATCCCCTTTGCTAAAAACTCAGTTATAAATTCCGCTGAAACTACAACATCATCAGCAACTGTTTTTAAGTATTCGTTTTTGGTTTGAATGGGCTTCTTAGCCGCCTCCAAGATAAGTTCCTTTATTATCTTAACTGCCGTATAAGGTTTAGCCGCGTTAACTACAGATTCTCCAACAATAATATTATTTACGCCGTTATTGACTAAAGTATTGATAAAATCCTTATCAAACTCTTTCTCTAATACCGCGCCCAAGCCCAGGCCTTCTGTTTCTTCACAAACCATGCGCGCCTCGCGCAGGAAAATCTCTTTTCGCTTTGCCTTCTCCGGTTCACTAAGTAATAGTTCCTGCCTTTGCTCAGTCATGGATTTATGTAAATAAACCGCGTCCGCGCCAAACACTTTAGCTATAGCGGCTTTCTTTAAAGGATACTTTGTATCCATAATGTCAACGATAATCTTAATATTATGCTTCTTGGCTTCTTCTATCGCTTCTTTGATAACCTCGCCTGAACTAAACCCGTAAATAACCACCGCGTCAGCTTCTTGTTTTGCCGCCGCCGCTATTTTATCAATACAGAAATTCATTACCTCTAAATCAGCGATAATTTCCTTATCAGGGAATTTAGCTTTAAAATTACCTATAATTTCAATGCCATTATTCATAATTAAACATAACCCCAATTTTACTCCGTCGGCTCCGGCTTTAAATGCCTGTTGGGCAATATACATCGCCTTATTTTCATCCTCCATATCTAAAGCTACTATAAGCTTCGGCGCTTGCGCCATTGCTTTCTTTATATCCTGTGTTGCCTGCCGGGGATTATCCGCATTATAGATTGCACCTCCGACAATAATTACTTTGACTCCGGCCCTGACAACATTATAAGCGGTCTTCTGTTTTACTCCTCCGGCAGCGGCAATTGGCACATTTATAGCTTGAGATATTTTAAAGACATAAGACGGAGGCAATTCCTCGCCTTTTCTTTGGTCGCTTATAGGATTATGGAAACAAATAACTATCAAAGACTCAGATATATTAACCGGCTGCAATGCCGCGATTGCCTTTATCCATTTCAAATAAGTTTCCCAATCGCTATCCGGCTCATCCAATCTAAAGTGGTCTTTTAGTCCGATAAGGTCAAACATGACTATCTTTTTATATTTTCTGGCGATATTGACCGCCTTTTTCATTTCTGCATAGTCTGCTATTGCCAACATCGCGGCAACATCCGCTCCCGCTTCAAACGCCAACTCTATCTCATCCGCGTACACCGCTTTTAAGTCAGCGACTATTTTCTTTTCCGGAAATTCTTTCCTTAATCTTTTAACTATGGAAAGCCCTGCCTCTTTTATCATGTGAGAGGTTATTTTCACGAACGAAGGATTATCTTCAACAATTAATTCCTTATATTTATTAAGTACCTCTTTTAGCTTCTCCTGGGATTTTTGCGGCAATTTCTCGATCTTTCGCTTATCCATAATAATCTTAAACCCCTCTTGTTTTGCTTTAATAAAACACTCTTCCAAAGTCGCGTAAGGAGCAAAACCCGTAAGGATTATTGCTATATTAGTAGGATCGATTCCCAATTCTTTAGCCGCTGAGGCGACAATGTCTATCTCAAGGTCGCCAACATCCATAGTCAAAAACTCTACAGCGAATTTTTTGCCGGAATTGCTTTCTATTGCTTTCTTTAACGCATTCTTTACTCCTATTTTTATTAAAGGGGTTCCGGCCTCAACCCAGTCCGCCCCTCCAGCAACTGCTTCCCGGGCGATTCTTATTGCCATTTCTGGATCTATCAAATCTAAAGCTACCTGAAGCAGGGCTTTTTCATTATTCATCTCTCCGCCATCTTTACTGCCTTGAGACTTAAACACCTCAAATCCCGAAGAAGCCAAAACAATGCGCTGCGGATTACCAAGCAAGGCAAAACCTCCTTCTTTGCCCAAATCTACTAAACTATGGTTTTTAAGTAGAACCAACTTTTTACTTAACTCTTTTTTCAGTATATTCTCTCTTATTTTAATCTTATTGAGATCGGGCAGCGTATAAGAATAATCATAATTGTAATAATCTAAAATGACGGGAACTTCCCAAATTACAACTAAACCATCTGTTTTTAATATACTCTTCATAATTGCATCGATGAATCTTTTTGTCCGCTTGGCGTCTTCCTTTAAAATCCAGCCGATGCCTTTAAATATTATGTAATCTAATTTTTCTTCTTCAAGGATACCTTTTTCTTTAAGCGATCTTATTTTTCTAGCAATAGTATCTATATCCCTGACATCAACGGAAATATTAACAAATTTCTTAAAACCCTGAACATCTTTTAGCGGAATTTCTTTTTTTAATCCTAATAACTCTTTAGGAACAGGAATAATACCATGCATTTCAACCATTGCATTTTGTAGTGCTTCAACGCTTTTTTCTTCACCGGTAAATTCATCCTTATCTACATTCACTCCAATAAGCATCCCATCTTTGCTTTTCTCTTTAGACGCTTCAGCTAAAGCCGCTAGAGGAACGAAATCCGGTCCAATGACCGGGTAAAGCCCAGTCTTCTGCTGTAAATTGAATATCTCAACAGCATATTCCCATAAGATAAGGTATCTCTTCCAATAATCTGTCGAATTTTTAATTTCATCTAAAAATTTATCTTTGATTATCTTGGCCTCTTTCAAAGTCGCAATCTCCCCACCGTCATTCTTTCCTTCGTTGATAAATCCTGCAGTGGGATTATTAATATTAAATTTAGCTTCTGCTAACTGCTTTTCAACATTAGGAATATATTTTTCTATTCCTGCCGAGGAAAGCAACTCTCTCTGCGCCTGAAGCGCAAGGCTTTCAGCCAAACGGAAATTCCTGTTTTTCTGTTCAGCTATTGCTTCTTTTGTAACTCTTGAATATACCTGGGTGTAAAACCTTATTGCCTGAGAAGTCCCTGAAGGCCGTATGGTAATAAAATTCTTGCTGTTATAGAATGGCTCGCCTTCTTTTAAACTTGCATCCTCAAAGAAGAACCTGATGCCTTCGTCCGGAAATCCTGCGTAATGCTGCTCATCGTAACGGCCGGACTTAAACTCTATTGCTCCGATTACTTTTAAACCGCCCAAGACAAATGGCTTAACGCTGCCAACATTCTCATTTGCCAGTTTCATCCATTCCTGTGCTTTCTTAAGCAGGTTTATCTTCTCGGTTATTCCTTCCGCCCCTTCAAAAGAACCTACTCGCGGTAATGGTTTGTTCGCTGTTGCAAAATGGCCAATTTGCAGATAGATATCGTCTAACAATTCAAATACGGTGGTGTTATTTTCTTTCGCGTAACAGGCGATTTCAGCAGCTAATATACCGGCAAAAGTCCCGTCTTTATCGTTAACGTGCGCGTCATCCGCCAAAACCTCTCCTTCACGGATAACTCCGCCTAATATACTGAATCCATTTGATTCTTCAGCGCCTGCTTCGTTAATAAACCCTAATTTTCTTAACTTCTGGCAGAAATCGGCGATATAGGTGAACCCAACCCATGACCGTTTACCATTAAGATATTGTCCTCTTGCTTCTTTTTCATCTTTATCATACATTTCACCTAATGAAGCTACTCCAAATAATGCCGCAACCGCTTCAAGGGCATCGGTTGTTACATGGCTGAAGGTAATGTAGTGCTTTTTAGGTTCTTCTAATAAGCCTAATTGCTGTTTCTTCATCAGGCGATACCAGATAAGCACTGTCCATACATCGTTTGCGGATAATAAACGATATCTCCCAAAAAGATGTTGCTGGTTTTCCGGAACCTTTACTATCCATCCCAACCTATCGGCGTCGGGGTCTGTTCCAATTAGCATATCTAATTCATCAAAAGCTTCCTGCCCATACTCGGCAATAAATTCTTTTACTGCAATATTAGCAGATATCGGGTCGCCCGGGTCAGGCTGCTCGCCCCAGCCGAATGCCGGGAATAAACCATCAAGTACCTGAAGTTTAGTTATAGCCTTGACATCGCTAAATCCCAATTCAGCTAACAATCTCGGCACAGCCTTGTTGCCTGAACCGTTAAATGCGGAAAAACCAATCTTTAAATTTTTAGCCTGTCGCTTGACGAGTTCTCTATCTAAAATAAATTTCTTGACCTGCTCAACGTGTAAAGTGTGCATATCGATAAAGTATTTAGAATTGTTTACATCTACTGTCTTATAGTCTTTACTTTTAAGCGGTTCTCTGCCGCCAAGCCAAATTAACTGTCCTTCTTCCGCCTCCTCCAAAGATTTCAGTTTTATATCCGCGGTAGTCACTTTAGATATGGCAGCCTTGACTTCATTCTTCATCTTTTGAGGCAGCTGCGAACCGGTAAAATCTGTTATTTTATATCCGTTATATTGAGAAGGATTGTGGCTTGCGGAGATAAGAATACCCAAATCAGCGCGCACTGCTTTTGTTGTAACGCCGAACGATAATTCTGGAAATGGGCTTGCTTCATCAAAAAGATAGACAGTAAATTTATGCTCTGGGCTTGATTGAGCGATAAAACATTGCGCGATCATCTCGGCAAACTCTTCACCTGCAATACGACTATCGTACCCGATTGCAACTTTATGCAATCCTCTTTCTTTTGCGTATTTAATAACGCCTGTGGTGTAAAGTAATAAGACTATATCATTTATGGTATTTGGCCCTTTAAGTATTCTGGCTGACGGGCCCTCTTCCTTTAAACGCCGCAGTTCTTCCTCTGTCAATGCAGCCATTCCGCGAATACCGGCTGTGCCAAAGGTAATATCCTGGCGGAACACCTCCACAATATCCTTCCAGCGGCCTTGCTGAATTGCCTCAAAAATGGCTTCCTGTGTCTTTGGCGATAGCTTCTTGATGTGATCATCGGTCGCCCAGAATTCCAAGTTTTTATAGGCAACCTTCATTGCCTTATTGTAAATCTCATCGGTAATCCGCTTGGCATTGTGCTGATCGGTAAGGTATTTCTCTATCTGTTCCTTGGCGAGCCGTAAAAGACCTGCCTCATTCCCACCATCCAATTTTGTTTTGGAAAGCTTAGTTGACTTTAAACAAACAGGCTTATTATTATCGAAAATATAACCGCTTCCGTTCTCTATGATGTATTCAATTGCAATCGCCTCTCCAGTATTGATTCTGACTTTGTAGCCTAAAATACACAAGCGCTCGAGTATTATTTCTTTCAACTGCATTAAATCCATAGCCCTGACTGAACCTAATAGATTCTTAATCATTAGCATATCTCGATGTAATATAGTACCCTCTCTTAGTTCAGAAAAACTTACATTGCCATGCCCACAATGGAATGTTTCATCTTCAGAATCGAAAGCTAGACTAAAAGCGAATTCATATGGCATAACTTTACCATTGACTACCTTGTAGGTAATGTACTCTTCCGTATCTGCCCATCTAGATCTTGAACTACCTACAATAATATATCCACCTTCCTCCACATGTTCTGCGAGGTTCTCTAGTTCTTCAGAATAGGAATCTTGATAATAAGTCATAACATTGAATGCTCGTACTACTCTTGCTTTCTTGGATAATCTAAATTTTCTAAAGTCTCCTTGGATGATAGAGAGATTAGAAGTTTGTCTTACATAATGTTCTATAGGATTAAATTTGATGCAATTACCATTCATATCTTGATAATCTTTACCTTTGGATTCTCTTAATAGATAATCCCTTAAGCTTAAATATCTCTCGATTTCATACTGGGATATCTTAGAAACTTTAGGAACATATTCCATCCAAGTATAGTCTATGTTTATGATCTCACTAGAATTGTCAAAGAGAATTTCGATGTAACCTTTATTTCCCCGAATACGCACCACATATGCAGGAACATAAAGTTCAAGGCCTACAACTTCTATATCGGAATACTTTATGCATAATTTTTGGGCTAATTCAATTATAGTGTATGGCGGATAACCTGGACCAATATCTAACATCAGCATCTCAGATTTAGCTAACTCTTGCACAATATACTCATCAACATAACTCAATCTCCCTTTGGAAGTAACTATTCGGGGTTGAATTTGCCTTGCAACAGAAATATCTGTATTGCATAAATAATTAATATCAAATGCCCCTTTTAATTTCATCTCTTTATAGTTCTTCGACAAATGAACTAACTTTTTCCAATTTTCTTCGTTAATCCATTTTAGTAATTCTCCGTCTACTGCGGGAGTAATTGATACGATGGGCAACTCATTCTTTACTTCGCCAACTAACCTTGTATCTCCGTTTTTATTAAGACCGTATTTATAAATTAATTCCATAGCTGAATCGAAACTGCCAGCTTGTAATAGTAGTTGTTCTGTGTTTACACTAACAAAACCACCTTTTTGCCTAGAGGTCTCTATCTCTATTTGTTTAAATATATGTCTTGCAAACCTGATATTAGCCAACATATAATCAACTACATCTTCTCCACCCCGACTTCTTATTTGTTCCATTTTCTTATTAAATTCTTCTAAGTACTTATCTGAGACGCCTTTCTTTGTTTCATTATCTGTTTGTATAAAATTAATTGTTAGGTCTATACCGAATTCTTTCTTAGTACTTTCTTGGGTTACTTGTAAAACTACAACGTAATACGGGCCTATCTTATTTAATGCGTGTAACCTTTTAATAAACCCATTTGCAGTATAAGGATGAAGTTTTATATTAAATCCTTTGCTGCATAATTTACTTATGACATTATTTAAAATTCCCCCAAGTTTAGCCCTTAATTCCTCTTCTGCAATATCCACGTTGGCAGAAATATCAAAATCAGGGTTATTCCCTATATAAGTTAACCTCGCTGTCGAACCAAGATTTTTTACCCAAAGTAACTTTTTGTCAATGCATTGTTGAATACTAATTCTTATAACATCTATAATAGTTTTTTCGATTTCCTTTATATTAGCGACTTCATTTTTATTCAACTTAAATTTCTCTATTTCCTGTAACAACATGACTTCAAATACATCTCCAACCACTCTATCAATACAGAGTTCTTTTCCACCGTCTCTTAGGAAATTTATAACTTTTTTTGCTTCCTTATAAAAAATATTAAAATCTATATCCGGATTAGTTCTATTTAATATTAAAGATTCTTTACTAATGACTTCAGTTAAACTCCTATGCGCATACAATACAACCCATAACTTATCTATTTTAAACGGGGGCAACTTATCAATTTGTAGTTCATTGAAGAGATTATCTATTTGGGTAATCTGTTCATCGCTTAATGCACCGGTAACTCTGCCTAGACTAATATGTAAACCCTCTCCCTTTGCCTCACTGGGAATACGGGCAAAATCTCGCTTGATTTTAAGAGTTCTCTTACCGTTTTCTTCTTCATATTCACTTACTGGTTCTAAAGTAAAAGATATTTCTCCATCTTTATAATAGTAACCTAGGCCGGTTATTTTAACATCAAAAGGCTTATGGGCCGAAGACAACTGAATTAATCCTTTTGAGAGGTTAACTATAGATCGGTCACCTAGCTTAATATCAGCCATATTTTTTATCTCTTCTATCTTTTTAATATCTATAGTTCCAGATACTGGAATAAGTGTATTTAATTTTTCTTTAAATTCCCCAAATATACCCTCACCAAGATCTTTGGAAGCCGCTTCCCTCAACTTAATCGCCTGCTTGGCTATCTTCTGAGCTTCTTCCAGATTTGCTTTGATATTGTCTGCATCAGAAGACTTTGAAGCTAAATCTAAGAAATCGAATATTCCGGGTAAATGATTTTCTAAGTTTTTCTCAATGACCTCTACTACATCCTTTATTTTTTCAAACGCTTTCTGCATCGATTCCTTATTTCCTGACTCAAAATTTTTGGTACGAGTGATTGCCTGGATGCTCATATGCAGAGCAGAAACACCCTTTTCTTCGTTAAATTTAACTTCATCATTTGTAATTTGCCTAATTCTTTGCCGGATTTTTTCTATTAGTTGGCCAAATTCCTCAAAATGCTTATTACCTTCCCCAAAAGGCAACCCTGCAACCACAGTAATAGCAAGCCCCCTCTTCTCATTCTTTTTCAGATTGCTCCTAATTCTATAGTTTCTGATAATCTCTTTGAACTTAGAAACATCTATTGTTTTTGTTTTGAGATATTCAATAGTTCCATTATTTAAACTAAACTTCTGCCCATTACTCTTTGCGTCTTCAAATAATTCTATATAACCATCTTTAATAACCTTACCGCCACTTGTATTTATTTTTGCCCCATTATTTTCAGCAAATATCTTTCCTATCTCTTCAATCATCAAATATCGTCTTAATCTTAGGATTGCCGGCTTAACATCTCCCCCATTAAGCAACTTAAACATTTCTTCAATATATAACCTACCTAGGAGGGTAAAAATGCCTTTTGTCCCCCCTAACTCAACACCTAAACCATGGTCTTTGGTCCAGAACCAATCGGCTTTGATGCTTTCTTTCTCTTTAGAATTATACAGACATTTTTTATCTCCTTTTTCATTGGAAATTACAGTTATGGGTAATCTAAGAAAATCAAAACCCACTCCATTAGAGGACATTTCATCATCGATAGCCAAAACAAGACAATTTGCATCTGTCACTCCTGCCTCAACAACTAAATTTTCTGCGGCACCCTTTTTATTAGCATCCTCTCTTATGCAATCTATGCTGGTAGAACCACCAAACTTTACCTCTACAGCTACACCTTCCTTACCTTCATTATTATTCTTTATAAATTCTTTCACCTGATTCCCTATTATTTCTCTGGCAGAATCATCACTCGAAAGTAATTTTTTCTGGGCGGGGTAAATTGGTTTTAAAGTAATTTGTATGGTCCTTTCTCCCTTTAGATCTTTTCTCTGTTCAACTTTTAGGCTGATTCCTCCGAATAAATGCTTCATCAGGTCTTCTCTGTATTCAATGTCTTCATTATACGCTTCAGATAATACTTCATGCATTTGTCCAAGTATAATATCTACCTTCTCCAATATTACGGTAGCCACATCAATACCAAAAATTACCCTATCTTCATTATTCAGTTTTGTTAACTCTTCTGTAATCTTTGATTTAATATTATCTTTTTCATTTATTAATTTATTCGTATATTCATATTTATTTCCTTTAGAATTATTATCGGATTGCTTTCTTACAACCCCTGAACTCTGCAACACATTTATAACCCGCTGCCAAATTTCTTTAATCTTATTTAAATTTTCAACTATTGTTCTTTCCTGTTGATCTCTAAAACATTTAGTATATTTTTTATCTTCATAATATTCCGAATTGTTAAATTTTATTTTTAGCCCGGCGCCGTTTACATAGAGCAGAAGATGATTCATTAACTCCCCAGGTATCATCTCTGTCAAGGAGCGGCCAAATTGCTTTTTAAATTCGTTAGCAGAAACTATGGCATAAATAAACCCGAACATCAGCAAGCTATTAACCTGCCTAAGAATATCTTTATCAATATTCTCGTCTTTCTTAGCTTGGGTTAGATCCATATCCACTGCTAATGCGCCCTTAGAGAGGATTTTTATTTTTTCTCTTATTTCAGATGCTATATTCAACCTGCCTTTAATATCAATTTCGATATTCTCTATGGGCCTATTATCTTGAGTAAATATAAACTTGGCTTCTTCCTTCTTAAATTCTAGTTCTATATTTTTACCCATAAAAACTTCTGACAAGAGGAAAGAATGCACTAGAGCCCGCGACTCATCATCTCTTGCATCTAATTCTTTCATCAACAAAATAGCATTATTTAAATCTTTAAAATCCAGAAGTTCCTTATTTTTGTAAATTTGCTTAAGATTTCGCCAAGTTGTCAAAATAATTGCCTTTTGGTATAGGTTATTCGCATCGTTACGAGCCTTTTCTTGCCTTCTTTCTATAAAATCTTTGTCTTTAGATAAAAAATTGTCGATTGGTTCCTTTAACTCATCCCCTTCTCTCCAGTCTTTTCTTAATCCAATAATTTCATTAATTCCATTGTGGAGTTTAAACAGTGCCTCACTATCAATATTGGTGGTTTCCTTCCGGACTATTTCTTCCGCTAATATTGTTTTTAATCCATTATGAATTTCTCGTTTTACAATCTCTTTGTTACCTTCATCAAGGAAAAGTTGCAGTATTGTACTCGCAAAACTAACGGAATTGTTACTAATCTCATCCATTAAATCCTTAAGCGGCATTAAATTCAACCGTAAAACATCTTTTAATATGGATTTCGGGTTAAAAATTTCATTTTCTTCCTTTGGATTAAGGATGTATAAAAAAAATTTGCCCCATTCACAGTTATTAATTTCCTTTGAACTTGAATAGAAAATATCTTCTTTATATTCTGCCTTTACGCCAAAACCTTTTTTGCCTATCTTCTTCTCACCCCTGACCCCCTCTAACCGCATGATGCGATTTAGATTAGGTTTAATTCCTGTCTCATCAAAAATTATTCGTTCAGCTGCCTTGTCATAATTTTCATCAGAAAATAGATGCCCTGCGGCAGAAATGTCTTTTCTTCCATCCTTACGCACCTGAATCAAAACTTGTCCTTTCATCGTTACCATTAGTATCTGAGAATTAGCATGCCATTGACCAGTTTTATGTGCCTCATTCCATTTTATTTTTTCATCTAACAACTTGCCATTTTTTGAATCGACTTTCCGTAAATAAAGTTCAGGGAGGTTCGCTTTAACCTCAGAGATTTTGTTTGCAATATTATTATATAATTCTTCCAGCCCTTTATAATTACGCATATTTTTATAATAACTGCATATACCAAATAGTCTATAAAATAAGCTTAATGCTTCTGCTTCTCTCTTATCATTTAGCAATTTTTCTCCACTACTGAAATCTTTACGGATATTTTCTATAAGTTCGCATAAATCTTCTTTACCGTCTTCGTCAATGCCGCCATCTTTGATAAATTTACCTTTTTCTAATTTTCCTAAGATAGTATCAATAACACTCCCATCTTCTTTTCGTATTTCAATACTAGTAGCAAAAAACAAAACAAATTCCTCTAATTTCTTTAATTTTTCTTCTAAACTTTCTCTCTTATCGTTAATAATAAGAATGTCTGCTTTCTCTTTAATTTCTTCAACTACATTTAACATAGAAGTAACTCTACTATTTAATTCTGATTTACTAATTTTGCTTCGTTTCTCTATACGGCTCCCTAAAATATTCTTTATATCATCTTTCTCTGTCGCTGGTAAAATACCTACTTTTAATAAATTTATCTTACAAGAGATTTCGGATGACTCTTCTATATCTTTCACAGTCTCGTATCCTTCCAACAAAATTACTTTTTCAGAATTTACCACCCGCGCCCATTCGCTTTTTCCATATGCATATCTAAACCCATAATGTTCCTTAATAAAAAGTAGCTCTCCCTGCATAACCTCTTCATCAAACTGCTTCTCTGAAACAAAACGATGTCTCTTATGAATACTATCATCGTCTCTCGGGTTTCGGGTAGTTGTTCGGATCATAGTAATAAAAATATTGGAATATTTCACCAATAAATAATTAGCAAAAGTACTTTTCCCAGATCCGCTTGGCCCCATTATTGCTAATATTTTCACTTTTGCTTCTAACTCTGGCTTCAAAGATCTTCTCTTGATATCATCTTCTTTTAATGCTAGAGGTATTTCTCTATTTAATGAAGTAATTTCTTCTCCGCCATCAGTATCAAAATCTCTTTTTCTCTTCATTTCATATAGCTCATTGGTATCTTGTTGCCACAAGATATCCACAGAATTTAAGATGTCCTTTGCCCCCATCATTTCGAATTGCTCCTCAACAAATTCATTTACTACCTCTTCTACTGAACGGTCTTTACCGCCTTGTTCTATTGCAGAAGTCTCTATTTTTATCTTCCGTTCAAGCCTAGTTTTATCATTTTTAAGGACTATTCCTGTAAGGAAATCTATTTGGTTCCTTATTTCCTCATGCATTACTAAATCGTAAGATCCGGTTATTATTAAAACATCCAAAGGACTCATTATTTTCTTTTCAATTTCTCTCCCCTGTTTATCAAAATCACGAGTGATAATTAACCTATCATTTCTAACATCTTCTATATCTCTGGCTATATTAGACCACGCATATCTTGATGAAACGCTCAAGATATTAAATCTAGTCTTGTCTGGTTTCGTAAAGAAACTAAACCCCTCTTCCGGATAGCGATAACCTTCTGAATTTATGGAATCCGCCTTAAATCCTTTTATTCGCAAGGATTCAATGAGAAATTTAGCAAGAGTTTTCTTCCCTACATACGGAAGGCCTATTATACCTATAACAAAACATTTAGGTGAAGAATCAAAGTACTGTATCATAGATTTTTCGATTATTCTAAGCAATAATTGCGACCCCCCATCTTTATATCTTTCCCTCGCTTCTTCTATTAATCTCTCAAAGATATCAAATCCAGTTTGTGTCCTATAAAGGGTCTTATTCCTAAAACCAAATTCTCTAGCTCTTTCCTCCCCGAAAGCTTCTTCATAGAGCATATATTCTTCTTTGTGCCGTTTAACATTGCCTTCTATTCTTTCCTTAGGAGAAACTCTTACTTCATTCTCATTTAAACCTTTTTCACGCGCCTTGTCTTGAACTTTCTTAAGATCTCGCTGTAAGTCAATTTTAAGTCCTTCTTCTGATAACATCCAAAGCCTGTCTGCTTCGCGATGAAACAAAACTAACTTATCTTTTCCTGTAAAAAGCCATATACCATCATTTGAATCTTCATATTCCTGAATGGAAGGATTATCGTGGACTTCGATAACCGCTTTAATCGTACTGATATCCTCTTCTCCGAAAGCAAAAGAAGGACTGTTAAGATTAAATTCTTTAATGATTTCTTCAGCGTTTATAGCGCCTATTTGCATATGGTCTTTCCTTAATTTTATGGCTTTCTGCCGTAATTCTTCACGCTTAATCAAATCTTCTTCTTTATCAATATCAGCTTTCCTTATTTTACCCTCTGCGCCTGTATCATGAAGGAGAGCAGCAACAATACCATTTTTTAATTCATCATCGGTAGCTCCTTCGCCTAGAGCTATATCTACCATAAACTCAACAACCTGCAAACTATGCTGAACTGGATTCCCTTTCCTTGATTCAATTAAATACGGCAAGGCAAGTTTATAGATTACCTCTAAGATATCGGCAGCCTGCGTTTTATGAGCATCCCTTAATTTCTTCAATGTCCAAGTCAAAATCTGTTCGGATATCAATAGTTCCCCATCTAATCCTCCGTCTTTACTTTCCGCAATAGTTTTCGGGAATTTAATATTATTATCTTCACAGACTTTACGAATAATTTCGTTTACGATATCAAGCGTTATTACTTGGCCAGCCATGGCATACACTCTTAACCAAGAGAATACATCATCAATATTATCTAAAGAGAACTCCCGGAGAATACCATCTCGCACTTTGAAAACTTCTATTGAAGAATCATGCAATTTATATAAACTATGCTCTATAAAACCTGCCAACACACATTTCGCCGCTTCCTCATCGGTTATTTCTACAGACGGGTTATTAATAACCTTAATATATACTGCATCCCTGTAACAGGTATAGTCGGCAAGAAGCTCTGTTTCAACGGTAACGCCGGATGCCCTCAAATGTTCAGCTACTTTTCTATGAGTTGAACCAAGGCTAACTAAAATACATATCTGAGGATTGCTACCTACTACTAATTCCTTAATATTTTTAGCAATAATATTATCCCTTTCTCTTGTCAATGCCGCAAAAGCACGAATGAACTCTTTTTCTTTAACCAATGCTCTTGCCGGCATCAAAATATTATTCATAACTTCAGAATACAATTTATTGATTTTTATCAACTCAATAGAAAGCGCAGACTCAAGCTTCGCGTCAACAAAAGCAAGCTTAGGTTGATATTGATAAATGTAGTCCGCCAGTTGTCTGTAGTAGCCGGGATAGGCTGTGTGGAATCCTCTATATTCAAGGCTACTTGTAGAAATTTTCCGCTGTGAAATAGCTGTAAAAAGAGATACTACTCCCTTGCCATAAAGAGCGAACTCAGGGCAATAGATATCATATTTTCCCATAATTTGACCAACTGGATGCGCGTCTGTTGCCGTGATATGCGGACCTAACAAAATCTTCACATTCGTCTTCTTAATTGAAAAAGGCTTTTCTTTTTTAACAAAGAAATCAAATAACCCGCCGCCGTCCGCCTTGATTTTAACAGTAATACTCTTTTTATGGCTAACCTCAAATATAATACCCCCTCTTGACAATATATTGATTAGTCCCCTATACTCTTTTCTAACATCCAATTCTCTCACTCCCCTGAAAAGTCTATTTAGATTCTCTTCTGGCTTCTTGAACAGATTAATACGACTAATATTGTTGCCTTCCTCGTTAAAACCCAGAGCTACTTTTGAAAGTATAACAAACAGCTTTAACAACACCTCATTGCCATTCTCCTGCCTGGCAAAATATTTAAATACAGCCTTACCGTAATCAAAAACAGTTATTTTCTTTCCCATGTATTCAATAAAAATATTTCTATCATTTTCTGTAATTATATTTTCTTCAATAGCTCTCTTAATTAAAGATTCCGCGGTTTCTTTCTTAATATACCTTCCCAGCCGCACCAAGTGCCAATTTTCATCTTGTTTATTATATTCTCCTCCTAAATCAGCCCATTTCAGATACTCTTCAAACGTTTCCTGGTCCATCTCATCAGCTCTTTCACCGTAACTCCTATCGGCAATGGAAAGTATGGCTAGCATATCCAAAGCAACCTGATTGTTTTCTAATCCTTTCCTCATATACGCCGGGATACGTTCTGTAGTAATTACTGTCGAAATATCCACGTGCTTTTCAATAATCAATTTAGCAAGTCCTATTATCTGGTCTTCAAAACCAAGTTCCTTAAGAATCGGCCCCACAAAACACCTTGCGCCAATCTCAGGGTGAGCTGAAGTCCTAATTATCTTTCCGAGATCATGCAAGAGCGGCAATAAAAAAAATAGTTCTATTAATTTACTATCACTCAAGGCTTTGTCTAAGTTTTCCTTCACTTTCTTTAACCCCTGACTCTTATTCAAATCTATTTCCTTAATATCACTTCTGGTAGTGCTTTCATTTGTTTTCAAAAAAGTATTTACCCGTTCCCGATTATAATTCTCTGTATCTAAACGTATAATACGGTCAAAAGCATCAAATACTTCTAAGGTATGCGTCAAAGCAGTCGTGCCATGATCATCTATTTCCATACTGGACATAAAAGGAAACACTTCTTTAAATCTGGATAAATTATCCTTAAGCGTGCTTCTTTCCTCGGATACCAATAAAGCATTCAGCCACCTTTCATATTCGTTTTTGTTTATTTTATTAATTAGTTCTAAGGTTTCATAAACTTTAGCTTTCTGTTTATCATTAAAATCCAATTCAAAAACATCAGATGTATCACTATCAACGCCACCGTCAAAGAGAGCCAACCTCGTCCCATCTTCATCTCTTACCACACTGTATTTTTTTACCTCTTTTTTCAAATTCTCAAAATTTTCCTCCACTCCCACGGCTTTTAGCTCTTCCTCAATTTGGCCTGCGGTTGCATCTTCATAGTTATTCTTTACTGCTGCATTAAACTTAGGATCTTTCAACTGATCATTTCTATCTTTCTTAACAGATAGTATTTCACCGCCAACTTCAAAAAAAGCCACACCTGTGCCAAATGAACTCGCAGGACTAAATTTACCTTTGGGCATAAGATATACTCGCAAAGTTTCATCTGCTTTTTTGGTAAATATACAATTGAAGGACATCCCTTCCTTTATGACGTCACCATTAGCATGTTTTAAAACATTGCCTTGCGTGTCTTTTCTCTCGTTTCCTTGGTTACGCAAAACTTCTTCGACGATTGTCTCAATAACTTCAGCGATGTTCTGCTCATTTGTTCCCGTGATTACAAAACCTTGCACGGGATAACCCTTCAATACCTCCACTGCCACATCTTTATACAATGCGTTGGGAATAAACTTTTCCGTCTCAAACAATTCAATGGGCATTGGCGCAGGTTGCATTTTGTCGTCTTCATAAAATATGCCCTGCAGGTGTTGATGGTTTACTGATCCCCAAGCGCCCCAGCTGTTAAATCCGATTTTCAAATGGTCATTATACGGAGTATTTTTCACCAACGTTAACGCAACAACCGCCGCATCTTTGTCCAAGAATTGGTTTTTTAATTCTTCAAAATGCGGCAATATCATAATGTGCCCCTTGGCAAGAGGTTTTTCCTGAGAAAAGATCTCAACAGGGATGCCAGCTACGACCTGTTCCCGGAAAAAAGAATCCAATATTCTCAAACAATCCACCCTCGCAAAATTAAAGCCGTTCTTGACATCATTACTCGGAACCAAAAAGCAATTCTGTGGATCCTCGGGCATACTTTTTCCGATTCTATCGAGGTTATATTGCAGAATAAACCGCCCGACCATTTTTCTTTCAAATCTAAAATACGCATCATAATCCTTACCGTATTCGTATGGCCAAACTTTTCTCAATTCATCTTCTATCATTTTTTTAGAAATGTTGTTTTCCAAATAGTTGCTGGGTACCTTAGGAGATACGCCTAGAACAGTCTGTCTCAACTGTAATCTATTCAAAGATTCTTCCGCGGATTTACGAATGCTATCCCTCAAATTATCAGCTTTTCTGATTGATTCTAACTCATCATTTGCTTTAAATCTTTCCAGATATCTAATGGCATTTCCTATTTCCATGTCATTTAGCTTACGTTTAGGTTTACCATTAATAAAATCTACAGCCCATTGAATGGTAAAATCCTTAAAGTCATTATTGGTGTTCCGGTCAAAAAAACCGCCATCCAGCTGTTCGGCTGTGGCGCCATCTTTTCTTATTTCTTCAATCTTAAATTGCGGAAGGGTTATCATTTTTAAAGAAGCCTGAATATCTACCAAAAGATTATTTTTTATTTCATTTAAATTTCCTGATCTTTTTTCATTTTTAACCCAGTTGGCTATATTCTCTTTTCCTTTCTCTTCAGCCTGTTCATAAGCTCTCTTCTGGTCTTGCGTTAGTTGATAGAATAGAATCGGAGCATCTATAACCGGAACTCTGCCAAATTCTGAAGATGCCCATTCGTTGTTAAATAAAGGTGCCGGGGTACCCAATGTCCGCGTGGCAATATAAACTCTTAATTTATTACCATAAGGAGCAACTAAAATATTAAAAGAATATCCTTGATCAGTTATCTTTTTAAGCACGTTTGAAGTTACTTTTGTCATTTTTTCGAGATTCTTTGTTTCTGTTTCTAAAACTATACCTGTTCCCCAAAGATTGTAATCCTGTAAAGTATAAATTTGTATTCCGTTGACAACTCCATCTTCGCGTAGAGACGCATTCTCAACAGGGAATAAAAACCTAACAATTTGAGCATGGCTATGGGCTTGAGAAGCGCCTGCTTTGGGCGCATTATCAGAATCTGAGTAATACCAACCATTCACAATCAATCTAAATTTCCATTCATCATTTAATAGGCTGGGTGAATTATTAAGCTGAGCAGATAATGTAAGCATATCAAATATATTTTCATACTTAGACATTTCCCTTTGATGCACAAATTGATCAATTTTATCTTCATCCCCTCTCGATACCGTCATATGATAGAATTGAAATTGATCCTCTCCTTCCTGTGTCTCACTAAATGGCCAAATCGGACTCGTATTAAAACTCAACCACCAAATCTTTCTATTCTTCCACCAAACGCTTCTATTCTCCCAGGAAATCCAAACTATCCCTAATTCCATATTTCCCTTTATAGATGAAGGTACCAACCTACGCATCTTAGGATTCGTATCTTCAATACGGCCAGCTCCTTCTCCCGGCCTAGCCGGCCTGTTAGCCCTATTTGCATTTTGTATCACAATAAGATAAGCGTTTTGGATATTCTTTCTCACATCCTCCGAATTAAACACTCCCAACAATTCTCTTTTAGTATTAAATACCGCATAATCAACAGACTTTTCTTCTATTTTCTCCGGAGGATAGGTAAAATATTTGCTTTCTTTTATAACACCATTTTGATCTTTTATGAAATACTTGGCTTTAAGTTGTAACTCAAACAAGCTAGAGATTAAACTAAATAAGTCATTCCCCTTCTCAAATATAATTTCTTGAGGTATGACTTCATACCCATCTTTTGTTTTAAGCAAAACCTTATTTTGCGAATGAAGCTCATTACTAACCAAAACCAGTTCTTCTTTATTAAGCCCCTCAAATATGCCACCATCTTTTGCTCTTTGGCGCAGGCCATCATAATTTATCTTATCTGTGATGTATTTGAAGGACACTTTATGAGCTTTGATATATTCTGCAGGAGGAGACCTGTCTTTTAAAGCCATCCAACTGACAAGGGAGAAGTTCAGCTCTTCATTTTCCTGTAAAGGCCAGATCTCTAACTTCATAAAGTCATCTTTATCAGTAAAGTTGATGGCGGATATTTTTTGCAGCCTTTCAAGCTCACTATACAGTAATGGATCCGTCTTCTTTATTTCTGTCACGCTTGCTTTCAACCTTTCAAGCACACTGTAGAGGAAAGAGCCTGTTGTCTTGATATCTTCAACGATTGCTTTCAATTTGTCGTCTCGAGAGGTGTAAAGCACTGCCCAGTTTAGTTTATTTTCTTTAGTGGTAACCGGGCAGACATTGATAAGGGTATCAGGCTCTGGGTTCAACCTTCCTTTTAGGCTATAGACAACTACACCGTTGGGTATATTGCTTCCAGAATAAATATGGGAGCCTACGATAACTGTATTTTCTGCTACGCTTACTCCCTCTTCTATTCTGCTTCTATATATCTTGGCAGAAGAACTTACACTTGCTTCTCTTGAGATTACAGCGTTTATCCTGTCCATAAAGCCGGCGATTCTTTCTTCAGCCCGGGACTGGGTTATGCCTCTATACCAGGTTGGGATATCACCATAGTCAATGTAATAGGAGTTTGCTGCAACGGTTGCGGTAGCGTATAAAGGCAGGAATTCATTTACGACAATATCATAGACGGTCAAGTAAAAACCTATCTTGTCTTTTAAACCGGATGCGTCGAATTCCTTTTTAATCAGAGAATTGTCTTGCTCCTTTACGGTTAGGATTATCTTTTTGCCTTCTTTAAGGGCATTTAGTTCTGCGAAGGTAAGTTTTACTTCTGTGTTTTTGGGCAATATGTTTTTAATAACCAGGTAACTGGTCTCATCAACGGTTAGAGGTATAAAGTAATCGCTTGAGGTATCTATCTCATAAACAGACAGCTTGTTATCTATCTTATCCTTCACCATTTGGTTAATCTTTAAGAAGGCGTTAAGGAATTTAGAGTAAAGCTGGCGGTCTGTATGGGTAATGATAAAGCTGGCGGTATTGGTCTGGAGTTGGCGGGAATCTTCGTCGTTTAGATTTATTCCTTCCAGTATACCTGCCTCTACCGCGGCAATAAATTTATTCTCTTCGGGTTTTTCAAGGAAGACTTTAATTCCTTTGGTTTTGATGTCAAAGGCGACTATGCCGAGCTTCTTGATGGAGTTTTTGATTGATTCGGGATTGGTAATCAAGGCTATACCGTCATAAATAACCGGTTCAGTAATTAAAAGACCATCTCCGTTTAAAACCACCAGGCCCGGCTGATTCTTTTCTTTTAAGGCTTGGGTAAATTTATAGGAATGCATAATCACGAAATCCATCATTGTCGCTTGTTTACCATTGGGTAACACTACGGGTATGGGCATTAAGGTCTTTGAGCCATCAGAAGAGCCCGGGGTATACCTTGTGCCAAAGCCGCCCGCCTGAATCAGAATTACCCTTAAATCTTCTATAGACTTACCTTTAAGCTGAGGATAGTTTTCTTGTAATTCAGGAAGCTTATCCTGAAGTGCTAAAAGGGTGTTGCCGATTGCCCCGCCGTTACCTACGCGTACGCCTTCGGGGTCAGGTATAGAGACAAGCGGAATATCGTTCCTGTAGATTACTCCTCTTAGGGAAGCAAAATGCTCATCATAATAACCAGACATGGCCTTGTTTCCGGCTGAAATAAGGATTACATCCGCAGAAAGCTCTGTAAATTCTCTCTGGAATGCTTCTAGGGATGATTCGTATAGACGCTTGATCTGGGTGCCGCCGTCTTGAGTTAACTCTTCCTGTTTATTTTCCTCTAACCTCGCAAACGTTATGTCTTTTATATCTATTTTTACGCCTTTGTATAGCGTCAAAGATAAAATAGATTTTTTATTATCTTTTTCTGCAGCTTCTACAACCAAATTAACTTGATATAATTCATTATCGGAAATATCTACCCTTAATGGAAGCTCACCTTTTTTAATAATACCTATTATTTGACTAATCTGCTCAGAAGTAAATAATTCGTCGACCCTTTTTCTTTCGGCATTAAACATATTCACACCAAGCATGGCTATATTAAGAGGAGCAGGCAGACGGCCAAGAGGAATACTGGCGACTTTGATTGATTCTTTAATTAGGTTTTCCGTGATAGAAATTAGATTTTCTTTTCTATTAGGATCGGGACGGAATAAGGCTTCTTTAGTTACTTCATCTTGATCATAAACAATAAGCATCCCTGACATTTCACAAATTCCAAATTTTGTGCCTATAAGTTTTTTATCAACTGTACCCGGATTCTCCGCGGCTCTCGGGAAAATAAATACTCTAATCTTACCTTCACGAATATTAAACAATATGTTGTAAGGAGTAAAGCCTGCCGCACTGCTATTCAAAATACTAAGGATATCCCAAACTTTGTTTACCAACTTTTCTCTATCCGCATAATCCCCTTCAATTAAAATGGTTGTTGCTGGATATATAGACAAATCTTTTACATCAATTATCGGAAGCCGCACTTCAAATAATTGATAATGGAAATGCCCTGATGAAGCGGCTGAATTTAAGCTATTGAAGGTAAGATTAAAATCTTCTCTTCCTTCTATCACCGCTAATTTATATAAAAATTTCAGCGCGGTGCGGATATACGATTTACGATTAACCATCTGGCAAGGATGTTCATCTTCGGTCGCGTTGCGCACCAAAACAACATGGTTTTTTTCATAAGGATTTGGATTAGGATAAATTGTCCAGTCTTTATCCAAAACTATGCCGTGTTCTTTTTTAGGCATATTTTCAGGGCACAAGAAACATCCGTATTTGCCTTGCTCCAATTTACCCCTTTTTCCCTGCTCTCTATTGGGATTGATTTGAACTTGAAAAATTCCTCTGTCATGTTCCGTATCGTATCTTACCGCGAGGCCACCGGGCTCAACTAGGGGAGAAGCTACTTTAACTATTATTTGTTCAGAAATTAAATTTTCAATTTGTTTGGAAATAAAAACATTTAAAAGCTTAATGGCCCTTTCATCTCCCAGTCCTGCAAGCTTTTTAACAATACCCCTTATCTCTTTTAACTTTTCTTGATTTTCTTCGGCTATCCAGCCATCAGCAAGATATGTAATTATTTTTTCCAGTTCCTCAAAAATCAACTTTTCCTGCTCTTCTGTTAATCTTGGGAATTGCGCGTAATTAATAACTTTTATACTAAAATTATCTTCTGGTTTAACGAAATTTTTAAGGAACCCTAAATAAGCCCTCCTCTGCTGTAAAGGTTTCTGCATTAATATAACGGTAAACTCTCCGCCTTTAGGTAATGAATCTTTCAGAATCTCTCTGGCAAATTTTATATTGTCATTAGTATTTTGTGATCTTAATTCAAGCCTAATTCGCTCTTTCGGCACGCCTTGTTTGATTAAAATATTCGCCATAATTAAAGCTTCACCAGTAACAATCTCCTGTATCTTATTCCATTGATTTGCGTTATGAAGCGGTTCTAAAATTTTCTTGACCTCTTCAAAGTTATCACTATTTAACGTTTTTTCATTTGAAATCACAACGTGGCCGTACTTTGCGTAAACACTCTTTATCAAAGGGAATGTCAATCTCGCGACTCCACCACAGCAGATTATTTCACTTATTTTTCTTTCCTTAAAAATCCTTGCCGCTTCTTCTGTAACTCCTAAATCATCATTACCTAGCAACATCAATAAATCTGTTCTTTCAGGTAAACCCAATTCAGCCTGCTCATCTTTCATGGTAAGATAAAAAGCTAATTGTTCTAATAACTTATTTTTCTCTTCCCCATACTCCAAATTATTCCCCACCAACTCTTTAATCTGGTTCCTTCTGGCCACGAAGCTTTCTGGGGACTGATTCTTGTAGATGTCTTCAATGGAGGCGACTCTTCCTTTCTTTAAGGCTTCTTTGTAGGAGGAAGGAGGCGATTTAATCTTTTGCTGCAAGTATTCCAGTATTTCTGGTAATTGCTGGTAAAGCTGGGCGTCTAACTTATCGATTGCTTCGCCTCCTGATAACTGCTGGATGCTGATTACCGGGAAGATCTTGGATTTGAAAAGGTTACTGGTTAACGGCCTGTTGGCGTAGAAGTTCTCCTTGACATCATCGATTACCTGTTCCCAAATCAAAAATGCCGTGAAGTCTTTGCCGTCAATCTTAACCGCGCCTTCATTTAAGACATAGTCTTTATAAAGCTTTAAGTAGGTGATATTGTTTAAGAGGACATTGTAGATCTGGCTACCTTCTTCTAAGATAATCTCACCTGCTTTGATAAAAGTATTGGTAATCAGCGTCTTAGGATGGATATCGCCTTGTTCTGCTTCTACATAGGAATTATAGGCATAGGATTTAACTGCTTCTCCTCCTACCTTTACCGCACTGGCGATTGTTTCCTGTAACTGGTAGGTTTCTGCGATCTCTTGGTATGCTTTTTCCTGTAAGGAAGTATCTCTTTCCAGCAGGATTGCCCCGGTGTCATACCAGACGCCTTTAACCGGTAAGGCGTAAAGCAGGCCGCGGTAATCTTTAAGTAAATCGGCTATTGCTTCGGATTTGGCTTCCTGGGCAAAAGCCGGCACGATTTTACCAAAGTAATCTATGTCTACCTCTTTACCGATCTCTCCTTTTAAGGCCTTATCTAAGTAATTACCTTGCTGATACTGGACTTTGCCTTCTTTTACTTCCATCAGGCCTTCTTTATTGACTATCCCGGCTAAATAGGCATAGGCTATGAAGGCTTTTATCCCTAAGACTGAAAATGCCGGGTTCATCAGGATGTATTCATCTTCTACCAAGTATTCTCTACTCTTAAGCCAGGCTTTCATGAATCCATCATCACTCAACCCTTGGCTGCCGATTTCCTTCTTTATTTCTTCTTCTTCGACCTTGCTGTATTTCTCCTGGAATTTAACTACATTGATTCCTTTTTGTTTAGCCATGCCATATTTGGTGGCTTCCTTGTAGCTTATCTTCAAGAGTAAACAGGCAAGGCCGTCTTTGATTTCGGGATTAGTGGTGTAATATCTGGCTAATTCTTCAGGATTAAAGGTCATTAAGGCATCACCATAGATAACGGCAAACATGAAGCTGTCTTTGTAGTTAGCTTCCATATTTACCGCTAGGTCTAATAATGATTCCATGATCGGTGAGGCGGTATCTGCAGTTTTGCTGGTAATCGGGGTAATGGCCAGGCATTTGCCTATCTGGGTGTATTTGGCGTTCCTCTGGGCTTGGCCGCCGGCGGTGATGACTACGGTGTGGTCTTTGGTTTGGGTTAGGATCTCTTCGAGGCTGTAGATGCCGTCGTTAAGCTTTAGCCTGGCGATATAGGCTCGGATGACGCTTAAGATGCCTAAGCCATTACCTTTTAAGACTATTCCTTGTCCTGCTTTAAGGTCAGAGACTACCATATCATTGTCAAAAGTAGCGTTTGCCGGCCAGTTGTATCCTTCAAAGTATTGGTGGAAGGCTGCTTTTTGCTCTGAGCTGAATACGGATAGGTATATGGCTGTAGGTTGAGTAAAACCTTCCTTGCCTAAGACCCTGATCGTAGACCAGTCTTGGCGGGTGCCGCCGTCAAATCTAATCTGCCCTTTAAACTCACTCATCGCTTCTTTTATCACGCTCTCGACATACACTAAATCCTCGGCATTCTTGACTTCAAAAATAATACTGGGTGAACCGCCAAATGCCATTCTCACCACATTGCCGTCTCCATACACATAAGTCGCGTCATCAACTGTAATACCTGCTTCTATTTCTTTATTATCTAAACCTTTTCCATAGGTATTGGTATAGATGATCGCAATGTTAAAGACGCTTAAAGGATGTGACATAATCGCTTCAATTCCGGTATGCGCGACACCGGGCAATGCCAGAAGCGGCACGGTAATATTCCAATCCGCAAACAACTTGGTTAAATATAATGCTAACTCTTTAATCTTAGGATTATTTATATCCACTTCCATGAATGTCAACGGCATATAGATCAGGCTGTCTTTTCTTGCCTCAAACATCATCTTCTGGTATCTAACCAAGTCTTTATTCAAATCACCGGTTGGTGTAAATTCACTGTTTTTCTCAATCGCCACAGAAATCTTTACCCGGTCATTCTGGAATAACACTACCTGTTTCTCTAAAGGAATACTCTTCGCGGTTGTTGATGACAGTCCTAAGTATTCTCCTATTTCTGAGAGTCTAAATGCCTCATCTATTTCCTGGACTTTACTACCGCCTGCTTCTCCCACATCAGCCTTTGCCGCTTCTTTGGAGATTGATTTAACAAATCCCATAGTTACCTTTGTATTGGAGATGCTCAATCCTTTAGCCAAATCATTTAACGCGTTATTAAACACGTCAAATTCTTTATTGTAAGCCTGTCTCTGGATGTTCTTTGCCTTGAACGCTTCACTAATTGCAACTTCCGCAAGCGCCTGCTCCGTTTCAATCTTGGTGATGACATCTTCAAAACTCATGCGGATATCTTGTTTTTTGGCTTTCTTTTCTTTTACTTTATCGAACCCGGCTGCGGTTAACTCTCTTACCAGTTTTACCGCAGGATTAGAATTAGCATCCTGATTGGTTATGTAGGTAAAATAAACCACCATATCTTGCAATAGCGCGCTTGTCCTGGCTAAAACCTTTAAATTATTCTTTAAATCATCAGTTAACTCTATCGAGATTACAGTACAAGGTATCCCTCTATCCTTTAACCCCCCTATATATTCTAAGGTTTCATTATAATTATCTGTGTTCTTGTTCAATAAGAATAACAGCGTTTGTGATTGTGGAGCTTTCTCAAATACAGTTTCATATATTTTTCTGTCATCTTTAAGCGAATAGCTAACCAAAATATTATTGTTTGATCCTCCGGCAATATTCTTATTCCCGCCTTCATTTAAGAGCTGTAACAACTCTTTGGTGGTAAACTTAAGGCTGTTATCGAATATCACCGAGAACTTATTCCTGCCTGATTCACGATACCTCAGCAAGGCTTCAGCTAACTGCACACCAACGCTATCCAATCCATTCTTGTAGGCTAAATCGTTATTAGCAGCATTGAGTTCCTCAACGTAATATTTTAAATACTCTTTGGCGACTTCTGTTGATTTTAATCCTACTGCCAATGCCATAAATAATGGCACATAAGTCATTAGGGTCTTTCTGTTCATCTGCCTGCCGCCGATGTCTCCTCTAATATCCTTGATAATCAACACCTTAGCGGTAGAATCCTTTGCTAATTCTTCCGCTAATTTCATTAGCTGGCCTTTGGCGGCCGCAACTATTCTCTTTTTAAACATATCTTTGGTCGCGTTGAAGAAATCAAGCGTCTCTTTGGTACTACCAGACCTGGACATCTCAAACACTATGGCGTTGACGTCATTGGCGTCCGCGGGTAAAACCTTTAAATGCGCTGGATTATTCACTACTATCCATTTCACATCTATCCCCATCAATTTGAAATACTCATTCAATGCCCTAGCTAACTGATGTGAATACATCTCATTTGCGCCAATACCGGAGGTAATTACATATTTAATGTTGTTTAAGTCAATGCCCTTAAAGAATCCTTCGACCATGCCTAAGGTATCCAACAAATCCGTTGCGTCTCTCTGTCCATCTATAAGCGTAAAACCTAAGAATCTACCTACGAATTTATCCATATCATCTCTGAAGACAAAAGGAACTTCTTTTGCCAAATCCCTAAATAAACTTAAGAAATCAGATAAAGGCTCCCCGTTAATATCCTGCTGTTTACCCTCTACTTGATAACTCTGCGCTTTCACATCTACCGCAACTTTACGGGTTTGGAATTCTCTCGGATCAAATAATTTTTCTTCTCTTGCCTTGTTCAAACGGTAATTCGCGGCAACCGGTTTAAAGAATTCTACTCTTCTTAACACCGCCAACACATCTGCCTCAGATTTACCGCTAACCCTACTTAACTCTTTAACAAACGCCACTGAATCAAGTGATGTCCTGAATATCTGAATTACCCTCTTATAATCCTTAATTCCCAGCATTGCCATGATGTAGGCGATCTTCATCATCAGATCAACCGAAGAGACCTGCTTGCTGCCACCGTCAGAATTTAGGTTAAATATCTTTTGAGTATCTCCTAAGATATTGGTTTTCCGGGCGGCTACTGTCATATTCTGTATTGATCTTCCTTTTGAACCATAGAAAATACCGCTCGGTTTTATACTAATCACATTAAATCCAACCGTACTTAATAAGATCCTCATAGATGTTTCTGAGAAATGGCTTATATGGTCTCCTAAATGAAGAACCGGTCCAGTTTCGAGAGTCTCTGGATATCTAATAATAACTATCCCCTCTGGTTTTAATATACGTTTTACCTCTTGCATAAATTCTTTTGGTGAAGGAATATGCTCTAAAGTGTCATATAATAAAACAACATCAAAAGAGTCAGAAGCATAGTTCATCTCTTTTAATTCTGCGGCATATACTCTTCCTTTCAGACCGCGCCCAATAGCTATCTCGACCATTGCTTCTGATATGTCAACACCTTCTACATTCCAACCCCTTGATTCTAATTCTTCCAATAGATAGCCACTGGCAAATCCTACTTCTAAAACTTTACCTTTCTGCTTAACTATTTCTTCTAATTCATCGGCTCTAATACGCGCTATATTCTTCCTCTCTTCCTCTACTTCTTTTGAACCTACCTCCATAATCCCAACCTGTTCAGATAAATCTTCACCCCTATTGTCTTTCACAAAATATTGCATATTATATAAATCTTTATAAAATTTATCTACGGGTTGCGGATTAAGCCACATAAATCCATCATTATGGCATTTAACGATATTCATCTCTTGATTATTAATGATAATCTTTCCTATTGCCTTATGACTATTGGATCCACAAATTGCGCAACGAACAGTTTTAGTTTTAAATGTACCTATCCAATTTATATTCCCTTGCCAAAACAGAGGTAATCTATTTTCTTCTTTACCGCCATCGAATTTACCCGCAAATAGGAATATCTTATCTTTTGCTGCTCCAGGATACGGCCCTTGTTTTATTTCCAACAATCTTGCATCAATACCTATATATCCTAAACTGTGACCTTCAACAAAATAGATAATATCTCCTTCATTTAAAATTTTTGAATTAATAAATCTCCCTTCTTTAGTATAAATACTTGTTTTAATGCTACCGGAAAGAACAATCATAATTTCGTGTCTCGGCGATTCAAATGGCGTATGGACATGAGGCAGAGAAAGTTTCGAATCTTTATGTATAATATTAATACACAATTGCATAGCAAGCTCATAAACAGAAAATGCCATAAATCTTTGAATATTTAAATTATTTCTAATTATCATACCTGCATCTCTACCATTATCTGTGATTATTTCAACAAGGCCTCTAAATTCTGCCTGGAATAACTTATAAATATCAGCAGCAGATATCTCCCGTGAACTTATTTCAATTATCTTTGCGTCCCCAAAAAATTTGAGCCCATATCTTCCTATAATGCTAATTGTATCTTTTTCATTTAAAGTCGCTCTCTTAATTTCTCTTCCAATTTTGTCGTATAGGCCTACTTCCACCTGCTTACCTTTAATACTTATAATATTATATGTCTTCTGAGTGTTAGTATTGATACTAACTATTTCGCCGTTAAGAATATTTTTAATTTCGATTTGCATTGGTAATTCTTCCGGAGTTATTTTCCCCATCGCATTTCTGCTTACTAAGGCTATAATTCTATCTTTATAACTCACCTTGCTAAGCCTTCTGCCGAATTGTCTTTTCTCCGATTCCGGCTTAGTTTGTTTACCGCCATCGTAGATTTGGCCAACAGTGATGTATTTCGGTTGGATATCAAGATTGCCTCTTAAGAAGTATAAAACTTTTCTAAATATGTCTGCATGGCTAAATAAGAAAGTTACACTTTTGTCTAAAGCAGAGCTTTCATCTAGTTCTTTATAGGCATGCAAGATAAATTCATGGTGGGCCACAAAATAGAGATATTCGAGGGGAATAAAATTTGTTAAAAGAATTGCCTGAATATGAACGGTATTACTTAGGGGATTATACCACATGGACGGCTTACCTATTTTCACAGGCTCAACAATAACATTTATCTTAAGAGGCGGGCCATTAATATAATGGGAGACAAAACCAAAGATTTGCTGAAGCCTCTCATAATAAACCCCTTGAATAAAAACATCAGTGCGTTTTAAGTTTAAATTATTGTCGCTATGAATAATTATCCTGCCTAAATTAACTTGCTTAAAAGTATTGAGCTCAGGGGGAATAGAAAGTACGCAATCAGGAGCCATAAAATTAGCGGCTTCGCCTAATTCTTTTAATTCAGCATCAAAAAGTTTCATCTTTTTTTGTATAGTTTCTTTGGTTAGTTGCATGCCTATATCTGGGCTGGACTGCATCTTAGCGATATTTGCGAAAGTCTTATCATATTCGAAAAGCAGGCATACTGGCGGACAAATAGTGGATAATCCTTTATTATTGATCATTTCAATTACATCTTTACGCTTTTGGCTATTCCATATTTCAGCTAAAGTTTGTTCTTTTAAATTTCCGTAGGCAACACGTTTGTCTATGGCTAATTCTACGCAATGGTAAACCGTACCATCTGAACCGATGAAACTTACCCAAGGACAAGCCAAACATTTACTAAATGACTTCTGCGCCTGGTATACTCCATCCATTCGTTCTTTCGGAATTAATACAGAAATCGGATTTTTTCCGCTTTCTAAATAAGGTTTTACTTCTTTTTCTAAATTAATTAAAGCTTCTTGAACTAGGGACGCCGGGAACTGCTTACCTTTGTAGATGAAATCATAATATGCCTGATAATACCTGTTTAGTTCCGGATTAGTGCGGACAAATTCCAATGAATCTATTGTCTCCTGTGTAATTTGACAGCCTCTTTCATATCTTACGGTGGGCCGGTAGGCAATAGAATCTATAGTCCCAAAGTCATCGTTTATCTCTTTCATAATCACGGCGATATTCAATAAATCTTTTATGTTCAGTGGAGTAATAATCACTCCTATCCCAAAGCTCATCTTACTACCGGTTATTTTCTTGGCTTTAGCTAAATTTCTAATATTCTCTATTGCTTTAAAGAAAGCGTCTTCCGTTGTCCCGTGGAAATGTTTGTACGTCTCTTTGGTTCCGGCATTAAAACTTATCCGCAAGAAAGACAAGCCGATGCGTAGAATTCGCTCCGACTTTTCCGGTGAAAGAAGATACCCATCGGTAAAAAGCGCTACGCTCATTCCTTTACGCTTGGCGTATTCCATCCCTTCTATTGTGTGTGGGTTGAGTAACGGCTCTCCGCCGCCGGTAAAAACAACTGCCTTTACCCCAGATTCTGCCAATCTGTCTATATATAATTTCATATCTTCTAATTTCATGAAGAAATCGCTTGTTTTAGCTTCGCCTTTTGCTATCGCCGCTCTTATCTCTTCCTTAGAAACGCCATAGCTGCATGTCGGACAATGATATTGGCATATATGTGTAGGAGCTATTTGCGCGGTCACTGGTAAAATATCATAAAATTTACCCTCGATTACCTGACTTACTCTTTCAGAATGGGCCAGCCATTTGATAATGGTCATAGCGCCATAACCGCGGATATTTATAATAGAATTTTCTGCTTCCAAAGATAGTGCGGTATCTTTTTCTATCTTTCCGCCATCTTTCTTATTTGTTATGTCTTCCTTATCGAGCCTAATAAGTTTTTTGACTACGTCGCTGCCTATCGGCATTGTGACAGGATACTGTCGATTGCCTCCTTGATTTCTTGATTCCTCACAGCGCAAAATCTCAACCAAATCATTAAAACGCGCAACGGCCTGCTCTAAATCCATCTTTCTGCCGACGCATTCCACCGTTGCTGATTGAAAAGCAAGCGCGTCCTGTAAAGCCCAAAACAATTCTTTAAACTCACGGGCATTTTTTGATTGAGCCAATTCTGGATGAGAATCCCAATAATAATTAAAACATCCCCTCATAAATTGCATTAATGCCACTCCGGTTAGAGAGCATCCTGATATCTCTAACCCATGTTCATCACAAAACTTAAACGACCAATAAAATCGTTCGAAAACTCGGATTACCCCTGATTCTTTGAGATTAGTCGATAAATACCTCCGGGAGGAACATCTATTGTTAATTTCTGCTAAAATTCCGGACAGACTTAAATCAGTAACTTCAATCCAGTAATTCACCATCTCCGAACCGGAATAACCGTCGGAGTCGGTTTCGCTGAATCTTTCCTGCCTCAATTGAAATATCGCAGGGTCAGGAAAACTTAACGCTAATCCCCCGTATTGAGCGCTGTCCGGGTCAAGACAGCTGACGCCGTTTAAATAAGCCGCCAGGAGCCGGGGGTCGCCGGCCTCCCGTTCGGTTAAGAGTTCTTTCTCCTTAAAATCGCGCACCAGCCGGGCCATAAAATGCAACAGGTAAGCTCTGGCGAAATTCGCTGTGCCGGGACCGTCAACATATTCGCCTAAATCGGCGAAATCACCGTTGAAACAATAGTTGTTTAAAATCATATTATATGCCGGTTCAGCACTCATCAGGCTGCCGACCCCCCGGCCGTAAATGTTCCTAACTACGGCGCCGTAATTATCGGTATCGGTAGTTTCATCAATTCTCTTATTGCCGTTGGGAAAAAGGTAAAGCTCGCTCTTATTCATTCCGGCAAGGTTTAGCCCCACGCGGTAAAGAAAATCTTTCAGCATATTAAATACCCGGCCTTCAGCTTTCCACCTGCCCAAGTGGCTGTCTTGCCCGAATTGCTCGTATTCGTATAAGAGCTCGCGCAAACGCAAAGCGCGGCTGTCGGACTTAGCTAAACGCAAGGTTACCCCATAACTGCGGCCATCTCCAGACAAACTGTCCTTAAACCACCAGTGAAATAACGGATGGTTCGGCAAAGTTACGCCGTTTAGACATACCCGTGGCTCATTACTGCCGTCGCGCTGAGACTGGTCGGCTTCTTCCATACCGGGCGGAGAATTAAAATGCGGTTGGTAGTTAGTCCCGCTTAAGGAACCGGACAGGCTTAAAAAGTAATTTATGTCTTCACTAATAACCTTGTCCTCTTCATCAAGCAAGCGGAATTTAATCCGAGAATTAGGACGGGAGGACTGATTTTCCATAATTTGTACCGGTCGGCCTTTTCTGTCAAAAACGTTATGGATAGACTTAATGACTGGTGTACCTAACCCTTTTACTTCCAGCCTGGCTGGCTGGAAAACAAGTTTTTCTCCGGTGAGAACCGGAATAAATAAATCTGCCGGGCAGCGCAAAGGCTCCTCGCCTCTTTGTCTTGAAACTATCTGCACCCAGCCAAAAGCACCGGGAAACATAGATAAGCGGCCGACTACCTCGCGCAGTGAAGAAAATTCAAGTTCATAAGGTTCTCCGTCAGCTTTTCTTAACTTGACTAAGCCGTAACGCTGTTTAACTTCCTCATCACTTAGACGCCGGATATTCAGGTATATTTTATCATCGGCTTCTTCGGCTCGGATAACCAAGTAAAAATCGCCGATTACAGGGACAACCACTCCTTCTTTTTGAGTAGCCAATAACGGACCGGTTTTAGCATAAGATTTACGCCATAAATCTTCTGCCTTGGCTTGTTCAATCCGGTAAAAGAAAACTCTATGCCTACGCAAAAGTTTATTTCCACTAATCGCGGCAGTAGGTTCTCCGGCAGAACCGGCTGTGTTTAATTCTTTGATAAGCGCGCTCATATCCGCTGATATTGAAGGTATACCTGAATATTCGCCTCCGCGGCTGATTGCTGACTTAATTTTCTCTAACCAGTAACTATCTCCCATTATTTCTATTATAGCCCTGGCTGCAGAGGAGCGAACATAATCATCGCTCTCTTTTAAATCTAAAATATATCTTTCTATTTTAAGCTCAATAGTTAAAGCTCCGAGTTTTTCTAAAGCCCTGGCTGCGCATGAGCGGAGGACATAATAATCGCTATCTTTTAATATTTCGATTAAGACGGAGATAGCCGCTTTAGCGGCTGGGCCGATTTCACCTAAGGCCTGGGCTGCGGATGAGCTGACATCTGGATCATATAAAGCATTAATCAAAGGCTCAACTGCCTGTTTATCGCCAAGTTTACCTAAAGCACTGGCTGCGAAGGAGCGGAAATTGCTCCCGATTAAAGCCGTTTTGCTGTCTTCTAATGCCTCGATTAAGGCAGGAATAGCCGCTTTAGCGGCTGGGCCGATTTCACCTAAGACCTCGGCTGCCAATGAGCGGACATGATTATCGCTATCTTTTAAATCTAAAATATATCTTTCTATTTTAAGCTCAGTAGTTAAAACTCCAAGTTTTTCTAAAGCACTGGCTGCGGATGAGCGAACATATGAATTTAGATCATATAAAGCATTAATTAAAGGCTCAACTGCTCGTTTATCACCCAGTTCACCTAAGGCACCACTGGCTACGGAGCGGACAGTCTCATCTGAACTTACTAAGACTCTAATATAACCATTCACCAGTTGTTCTTGGGTAACACCTAATTTCTTTAAGTCTTCTGGGTATAATGTACCCAACCAAATATACCAACTCATTGGAGACACATAACGCCAAATCGTAAAGAATAACCCAACCCCTAACACTAATACCATAATAACGCTGATGATTGGATTAGCAGAAACAAAAGAAATTAACAGATTCAATGCAGATTCAAAACTTGGAGAATATACGGCAGTGGAAAGGAAGGCGGGGAAAACGGAAAGGCTGAATAGTTTTAATTGAAAATCTGTATTTACTTTTCCACCATCTTTTAATACCACGCTCTGCCTCACAATATTAGTAAGCAATGTCCTCCTTAAGAATAAAATTTCCTTGACATATATTTGAACCTGGTCTTGATTACGCTTATTAGCATCGAGCAAAGCCTGCTTCTCCAATTCCACTTTTTCTTCCAATAAAAGTAAAATTTCCTTGTTATCTATTTGAACCTGGTCTTGATTACGCTTATTAGCATCGAGCAAAGCCTGCTTCTCCAATTCCACTTTTTCTTCCAATAATAGCGCATCTAATAATCTTTTCCATAAAATCGAGGCTATTTCTTTTTCCTTATCTTTAAAAAGCAACGTTTTTGCTTTTTGCTCAAACATATAATCGTTCAATGTTTTTTGCGATGAGACCGGTTGCCTTCCCCGGAATTCATTAACGGCTCTCTGTATATAATTTTCCTTGGTTTCCTGAGCAGCTTCAGCCCATAAAATATCGTTGCCTTTTGCCGAGAATTCATCAATTAATTGCGCAATCTCATGGTTCTCAAGCGTCTCTTCTGTTGTCCAACTGTAGGATACCGCAGTCATAGTTGATTTTTCGACTAATTTATTTTTAAGTTTATTGAATAATAATTCCTTTGCTTTCGCTTCATTTCTATCATTGATATCCAAGAGGGCATCCTTAAGGGCGCCAATAACTTCAACCCTCCAGATGTTATCCACCATAGCGGTTATCGAATTTGCTTGATCCAAAACAGACCGAACCTTAGTGTCCATACCTTTCTGTGTTAATAATTCTTGCGCTTTACCCTCAAGATTGCCATCCACTATTTTTTGCTGAGCCTCTTTATTCTTTTGCACCATTTTATCAAATAATGTTTTCTTAGCCTCTAATTCCTTTTCCTTGTTGCCGTTAGTGTCTAAGAGCGCTTGCTTAAAATTTTCTCCCAAAATATCCGTATTCCAAATTCTATCATTAATTACTAAGTCAGGACCTTTCTGTTCTATTGCTCTACGAAGATTGGTAATGTTATTTTCATCTGCCAATAGTTCTTTTATCTTATCCTCAATCTGCTCATCTACAATTTTCTGCTGCGCCTGCTTATTTATCTGGCTCATTTTATCGAACAACAATTTCTTCACATTAGTTACATTGCCATCATTTACTTCTAAAAGCGCATTACGTAAACCTGCTTCTATCGAATCCCAAAGAGTAATGGTTATAACCAAACCAAAATTACCGTTTTGAGCCCTTGCCTGCCGTAAATTACTAAGCGTACTGGCATCATCTAATATTTTTTTTGCTTCTCGGCTAATCTTTTCATTAATAGTACGGTTTTCATATTCATTGTTAAGCATGCCCCAGAAATTTTCTTTGGCCTTATCTATATCATTGTTATTCCAGTTTAAAAGGAATTGTTTTAATTGTCCGGGTAAATCATCCCAAATAACATTCATATTATTTAAAATTATAGAACTTCTGGCTTCTTTATAACTTAGCTCTTTAGCAAGTTTTAACATTTCTTCTCCCATAAAGAAAGATAAAGGTAGTTGTTCCCTCTTCTTGATTTCTCTCTTTACTTTTTCTAAATAATCTTGCTGATTTTTATTTTCCAAATCTTGCCAAAGAGCTTCTGCGCCTTGAGTTTCTAAAGCATCGAGCTTAAGCCTGATTTGATATATTTTATTGAAATACTGACCAGCCTTACCTTTAATTACTTCTCCAAGATAAACGTAAGTCCCCTTCTTAAAACGATTAATGAGCCAAACAATTGGCCTTAATGTAACTAAAGCTATGATAATGCCTACAACAAGAACTGTAGCTAAAATGAAGATGCCGAAGACACCCATCTCTATTTTCTGTATTAGGTTATAATTACTTTTCTTTGACGTCACATTGAACCGCCAAATCTTACAATCTGCCTTAAAGAATCCCCACCATAGCCTGGTCCCCACACTTAAAGGTGTTGACCCGGGATTTGCCAGGAATGGAACAGCAAAAGCAGAAACTACCATTAATACATAACTCCATGACCAGATTAACGTCAGATTCCAATAAAAAGATATGGCAATAATTGAAATAACCGTGAGAGTTAACCCATAACGAATATGGCTTCTCCTGTAATCATTATATAATGACGCGTTTTCTTCTTGTAATCGCCCTTTCGAATCAAATGGCTTAACCGCGAAGATAGGAATATGATGCAACATAAAGCCTCTTCCTGTTCCCACATACATCGCAATTCCATCCATTGCTTTTCGCACTCCAAAAGCATAAGTAAATACCTGGGCCATAAAATAAGGCACCATACCTTCGATAAGCATCTTTGAGAAACTGCCTGTAGCTCTCACAAACCCTTTCTTCAGCATCATTTGAAAATAGCCTCCCAATGCGATAGCTTGCATAAGGAGTATCGCCAGCAGCCCGAAGATTATTTCTGAAGGAAATGAAGCAAATCCGCTTATACCCAATAACAATAAAAGAATAATATACGAAGTAACACCCAATCTAACTATGGGTTTTCTCAAAAAGAACCCTATGGCACCGATGAAATGCGACATTACCTGATCAAGCGAGAAATTAGAAGAAGTATTCAGTAAATACAAGTATCGGGATCTACCCTGTTCGCCGCCGCCCATGCCTAATTTTTCAAAAAATCCCGCGGTTTTCGAGAAAGCAACTTCTCTTGCTTTGCCTGCAAGAATAAATTCAAAAAAATCCACCGTATATCCTTTTAATACCAATAAGTATCCTCCGAAGATATCTTCATTAACATAAGAAGGCAAAGATGAACCTCGCTGGCGAACATAAGTCTCATCCCAAATATCAGGATGTCCATAATGGAACCTGACTTTTAGTAGAGTAAGAACTCTGTTCGTCAAAGAGTTAAATGTTCCATCTGCAAGAGCGTTAAATTTAGCTATTGTGTTAAATGTTTCAGTAACTATATGTTCCGGGAAACCTATAAGCTTAACTTGATCATCATATTTGAACTTTTCCATTAAATTAGGCATAAAAAACCATTGTTCGAGGTAGAAATCCTGATTAACATCAATGCTCATCATCTTTTCTCCCCGAACATATCTTATGCCATTAGTTTGCCCTTCGGGTTTACCTTCGGCCAATAATTCCTTACCCGGCAAAGTGATACTCTGCGAGTGAACAATCGTTCCAGAACTACATTTCGCTAGGCCGCTAGTAGCATTAAAGAAATAAGCTATTTGTAAAATCTCAGGATATTCTTTCAACAGCCAATCCAAATCCTTAAATTTTTGTATTTCATCTGGCTTTGTTGAAACAGAGAAATTCCGGTATTGGTCAAAAGCTATTACATACTGAAATTTCTCAAGTAATTTCTTATTTATCTGCTCCTCAGTATTGCGAACAAAGAATCCCGGGTCCTCAATCCCCAATTTCCACTTTAGGATATCCCGATAATACATCATTCCCCTAATCGTTCTTGATAAAGGCTGGAATGAATACGATGCCCAAAGCCTTACCTCCATTATCAAATCATCATTACCTATAACAAGTGGGGTACCATAAACCAGATTCTTCATCTTGTCAATTTCCTCTGGAGGATATTTCTTAGTGCTTTCTAAATATTCAATAAGGTTTTTCCATTCATCCGGGAAAAGTTTAATTAAATACGTCAGCGCCGTTAAACCGGTATTAAGAACTTTATTCAAATCCTTAAACTCATAAATGACTTCTTCGTTACCAACCGGAGTCATGATGCTGAGTGAAAAAAGCTGTTCCCATGTTGGAGCGATATCCATATCCATATGCAGCTGATCCGCAAACCAGATGATTCTTTCTTCTGCTGATTTGTTAAGCGGTTTTTTGCCCAAATTAGGTTCTGCGTTTATTTTACCTTTAAGATAGTCAGACGAGTTCTCTTCTATTTTGAACTCATATGCTTCAAGTTCTTGTTTGGACAACCTCTTTTGTAGATACAAAGCTGTTACAATCAAATTCCAGGCTTTTGCCCAAGCCATTCTTTTCTGCTCATCACTAAGACTTAAACTGGAAGGAATCATTTTATCCTTAAACAGCTTCTCAATTTGTTTTTCATTAAATTTTTTATTTACTTGTTTCCAGGACTTTATAGTGCCAATACCGATGTATTTACCTTTCACATAACCTACAATTGCTTCTGATAAATAAAAGAAGGTAAAAGTATCCAGGAAAAAGAAAATAATAAACGGCAACCAAAGGGCAACTATTACCAATGGGATCATGTTAAACCCTAAAATCAATAGCGCCCCTCCCCATAACTCATTTGTTACTATGCCTAAATTAAAGAATACAAAATAATTCCAAAGTACTTTTGGAATAAACACGCCTAAAATCCAAAATGCCCATCTTGATACTTTTGACCAGATAGTAACTTTGGGAGATTTATATCCTTCGTCCGGCCTCACGGATGCTGAATGATTCTTTACTTCTAGCCATCTATCCAATAATCTTTTACAGATTTGTAAACCTACTGCCAAGAGAATCAATCCGGCTGAATAATAAACCACCAAACCCGTGATTCCTATTCCCACTGACAGAAGCGCAAATCCTGAAGCAATATAAAGCATAGCTAAAAGAATAGATAAGGGTTTGATGAAGTTCCTAAATGTACGCAGCCATCCCCTTATGCTAGAATTGATAACTAAATATAACTTTCTGCCAAATATCTTAGTATCGATTATTATGCCCCCGCTTTTCTCCAGATATGTTTTCCAAATTACCGCACCCTCATCACCTTTATCCCATTCTTGACGAATAAACTTCCAATACTCTTTAAATTCCTCAGATTTTAGGGTTTCCTGTTGTATTTTCTCTTTATTCGTAACCCCGTATTTTTCAATCAATCCATCACTTCCATTGATCTTATTAAACAATTTCTCTACTAAAGGTTTTAATCCAGCGATGAATTTGTCGTAATCGCCATTTTTAACCTTACTCCGATAGCTATTTACGAAATTCTTGTTCCTGAATAAATCATCCATATCATCGTAGGTGATAAAATACTCTGGCGGCACCGAACCCGAAACATCGCGAAATTTTCCGGGAACAGCTCCTTTAAACTGGCCAATTTGTAATTCGAGTATTTTATGCCACCGAGTAATTTCCTCTCTTATAAATAAAGCAACGACTGCTTTGGGTATTCTTTTTGCTTCCCGGAATAAATAGCTATGGAAAGCAGGAGTATAATAAGCAAAATTAGCAGCAGATCTATTGATTAATTGCCATAAATACAGATCTTCCAAATTCAATTCTCCGACTAAACCTTCCCCTTTTACCGTCTTTAACCACACTCTATACTCTTCAAAGTGCTCATCAATAACAGTTTGCATTTTCCGCTTGTTAACTGCCAGCCGTATCTCATCATTTAAATATCCTTTAGCCTCATCGACAACCCCTTGTTCAAATCCATAGTCTAGGGGATTATTTAACAAGTCATCAATTTCTTGTATCTCACTTTGGCGGTTTGTGTTTCTCCAAAGCAGGAAATTGGGTATCTTCCTCTTTTGCCTGCCTATAAAGCTAGCGATAATCCCTGTGATATAAGTTACGATTATTACCGCTAAGGGAACAATAATCCACTGTAATAAAGACCAAGAACGTAAATCCTGTACCCATTGTTCAAGTGTGCCAATTCTGTGTTTACCGTTGTCTTCGAGATTACCGTATACATCATATTTATATTCTTGCTCGTAAATTTTACTAGGAGCTGTCCCTTCCCTCTCATAAACCATCTGAATTGTTTTATCTGAAAAATAATTTATCTGGCTCCAATTCTTCAGCCAAATTTTCTCTGTAGGGTCGAAACTAATTACCGGCCTTTCGTCGGAAGCTGAAACATTGAAATCAACGATTTCTGTGCCTTTAGTTATGGGTTGTGGTATAAAAGTATCTGACTTGGGGCGGTCATTTAAGTCTTGAATTAATTTCCCGGTGGGAATATAAATTTTATTCTTCAAAAGAATGGTTGAATCAGTATTATGAATATCATATATAAATACATGTTCATACGTTCCGTTCGTTAAATCTTTTACATTAACTTTTTCTACTTTGTTCGTTGTTAGATTATACCAATCAATATAAGAAATCTTTTCTTTGTATAACACGCTCTGGATATCGTATCCCCCAAAGATCCCATCTTTTTCTTTAAATTCGACGCTTCCCGGCAACACGCCAAACGGCGCGGAGGTTTTATTTTGCTCAAATAGCCACAATCTATTTACAACGGTTTTGTTAGTGCTTTTAGAGGCAGGACTTACAGCTATAAGTTCTTTTCCTAAAAAGTCATTGGTAAAAGAATAGCTCTGGCTTGTAATCTTAGGATTATCCGAATATTTTGCATCGTCTTGTTTGGCTGAAATCTCACCCTCGAGGTTTAATTCAGTGTACTGAGTTTCGATTAGAGAAGCTGACTCATTAAAATTCTTGCCGAATTGCTTTGTATATGAATTTAAATCCGAAATGAGCCCGCTGCCTGTATAGCCTAAATATTCCTTTTCAGCACCAGAATCAACTATCGCCTTGTATTCTTTTGTAATACGGTTTCCTTTTTCATCATATGGATGCCAATAGAATCCAACTACCCCCTTACCTTGCTTATCAACTACTAATGTCTTATCAAAGAATGGCCCATAGGCATCAACTCGCCATCCGAGATTAATATTAATCGTAGGGCTGCCTATAGTATCTACGACTGTCGCGTCTTTTAAAGGATGCCCGGGAGAAGTATAGCGGTCTTCTATAGCCCCTGAAGCATATTCTCTCTGGTTTTTTGATAATGCAATACCGTGTTTTAACAATAAATCTAATTCCTGTTGCTCCGGTTGAGTTAAATTTATATTAGAGAAACTAAGATTATAATGCGAGAGGTTCTCTACGGAATTTTGTTCGCCTTCGTAAGAACCTTTATAATATGGTACTTGCTCTCCATCGCGGATATGGTAGGCGCTTACATTCTGAGGAGTATCTTTTAGATTGCTCCATTCTCCATCAGCCCAAATCCGCTGTGTAGGAATCCAGGTTTGAGTTACATTGACCGTATTACCCAATTTATCCACATAAGAATAAGGCTTATCTAACGGTTTAAAATACCCCTGCTCCTCGTAAGCCCAGCCGCCCCAGACCTGATAAGGATAATGCCAGCGATACCAAACAATATCCGTACCGGGAATTGAATAACGTACGCGAAAATATCTGGTCTCTTCATCGGGGCCTAAACCGTATTTGGCATCTTTGGCATCAGCATTTTCCACTTCTAAAATAATATTGCCGCTGGCTTTATCGATAAAATAGCCATACAAAGGAATCCTCTCCAACCCGATAAATTGCGGAGCCACGAATATCGCGCCGTCGCGGTCAATAATAATGGTTCGCCCGATTTCATCTCCGGGAACATTATATTCAAAGAAAATTTCATTTCCGATTTTAGAGATCGTTTGAACGAGGCGCAAATCTTCCGCGGTTAAATTCTCCGGTGTCTTTTGTTTTATTTGGGCAATTATAGTTTTAATATCATCTTTCTGAGATTCGCTAAAATTATAGATATTATTAAGGTCGACGAGTGCTTCTTGTGAATACATCGTTTTAAGTATCTCATATCTTGCCTTCGCGTCATTCCACTTAATGAGCATTGCTTCTTCGGGTTGATAGAAATTCTTATCCTGATATTTAGCGACATAATAAATATCTTTGAGGTCTAAAGAGGCGATCATTCTTGACCTGCCAAAAGCATCCACCTGGGGTTCGCTGTAAATATAGTTTAACGGCTGGCCTGCGCTGGTGCTAGCGGCAAACTTAGTAAGCCTAAACTCGCTAAGCGGGAAAGTTTTATTTTTACCGGTTTGAGGATCATAAACGCTTAATTCTTTAAATTCGGAGGCCTCTCCCACCATACGCGTAACCGTTCCGATTGTGGGTTGAGATTCTGATTGAGCCAGTGGATTCTTAAAATACTTAAATACCGCGGGGAAATTCGAAGGTACAGTCTGATTCGCTTGTGGTTGCGGATGTTCTTCGGGAACAGGAGGAGCACGGGCGGTAAGAGTTTCATTTATTGCCGAAACAGGAACTTTGGTTTCATTCTGCCAAAGCCCGCGCATCTGAGACACAACTTCTTTTTCGGTTCCATTTATCGTAACCCAGCCAAAAAACGCTTCGTTACCGAAGAAATCATAAGGAACATCAAAAGCAGCCCCTGAAGTAGCCTGGCTAGTAGCATTTCCTGCTTTCCAATACTCATCCTGCCAGGTCATAAAGGTAACGCCAAGAATATTCTTAGCCTTTAAAGAATTCCAGATATTCACATCTGCCGCGGCTTGTTCAGTTTGATTTTCTTTACCTTCCCGCATATTATAAGAATCCGCGCCGGTTTCAGAAATATAAATTGATTTATTACCCGCGGCTTGCTTAACTTCATCGATTGTGTTGGCAAGGCTATCCCACTGATACGCGTTTAAACCGAAAACATCCACTGAAGGAACTTGAGCAATTACACTCTTTAGCGCGTCTTTAGCAGAAGGAGTGCCGTCATAACCGTAAGCAGTAGAAACCGGATGGTTGGGATCTATCGCCTTTGTGGCATTGGCGGCTTTTTCCAAAGCCTCATACCAAACACTAATATTACCGTTAGACCATTCCGGATGATAATTGTTTTCATTGCCAAACTCCCACATCAAAACTGCCGGATGATTTTTATAGGTCTTAATATAGTTTAGATAAGTGCCAGTCTTTATATCCGGACCTGGATTATAGCGGTCATCAAAATAAGGGAATCCTACGATTACCCGGATATTATTTTTAGCGGCTAAATCCAACACATCCGGCATCGGCGGATAATAGGTTCTTATTGTATTTATCCCGGTTTCATTCATCTTCTGAAAATAGGTTTCATTTACTGAATTGAGATTAAAAACAAAATCGCGCTGCCCCTTACCTTGAGGAACCGTAGAAAAGGTAACCCCGCGGATTTTATAGCTGCTATTGCCGACACTGAGCTGATTATCTTTTACAGTTACAGGCGTAATCTCCGGGTAAGTTTTTACCTCCGCGGGGAAATATGACTTATCCAGCGTAAATTCAATCGCCTTTGGCGCGGAGTAAATTCCTTTTGGATAAACCATTTCGATATTAAGGTCGGTTAAAGTTAAACGCGGCTCACTATAAACGCCATCATAAACAACATAGACCGTTTTATTTAATTCACCGAGGTAAAGAGTTCTCTTATAAACGGTAAACTGTGACTGATTCTTAAAGCTATTGATAAATTTATTAAATTCATTCTCAAAGTCATCGCTTCTATTGGTAAACCTTACTCCCTTTTGTTCTAAAAATCCGCGTGAATCTTTAACGCCAACAGTGCCTATACGAACATCCTGCTTCTTAATATCTCCTGCCAAGGAATGAGTAGTTTTAATCACTTGCCCCTTATCATTTACTTCATTAAAGAATTTACCTGTGCTTTGCTCCAACTCAATCAAATTGCCTCTGGCATCTAATTTCTGAAACTTAGTTTTTCCTTCGGCTAAATTTATTTCCAGCATATTCACTACTATCCCGCCTTTATTGGCTTTAAGCGGGATGAAAATGCGGGAAAGCTTTCCGGTTAAAGAATCATAAGCGCTAGCGGGAATATTATCTTTATAAACTATTTTCTCTTCGGGAGTAAGCTGATAAAGATGTTCGGCCTGACTGTAAGCGTCTATAATTATCTGGTCATTTAAAACATCTACTTTCTTAATAATATTGATGTAGTCCTGATTCTCGACCTCATAAACATAAAGGACATTATTCTTGGTCTCATATACCGGTTCGCCATGCTGATCAACACCTATCTGCACGGATATCGTTATACCTCTCTCTTTAGAAGTATCTACGGTATAATAGGGATGCTTCAATCCATTCATCCGGTCATAATAAGTCAATTCCTCAAGTGAAACATCCCAATTCGCCAGAAGCGTGGCCCCTTGATAGACCTTATAGAAAACCTTATTTATATCTTCCCATGTTTCTTTAACTACCACGCCTTCATTTATGCCGGTAACTCGGCTTACCATCCCCTGCGTATCCTCTTCTCCTGAATAGTGGCTTTGAAGTTGCTGCGCTGCAGTGGGTGCCTTCCCAACGCTGGACTTTATCAATGTATTCGGCTGCTGCTCATAACTTGTGCCATTTTTAATGATTATATCTGCCCCCGTAGAAAAGACGGGATTACCGAAAGAATTCTTTTGTGAAGGAGTAAGAGAATTATAAGTTTCGGGGGTAAAATATCTGATTTTATCCTGCTGCGTCTGGTTATTTTTCCACCATATAGCCATTCCGCTCTCGCTGCTTTCAACCAGATTTACAAACTTCCAGGTATCTGTTTCATTAAGAGTAATATTCCATTTCGAGCCCGCAGCCTTTTCTTTTGCCGCTTCAAAAGGAGTCAATTCGTTAGACGAGATGTTAGGAACTATTTCCGTAGTATTTTCTGCTATATCTTGCTGGTGCATTTCATTAGATATTACATCATTTCCTGCGTTCGAGTTTTGATCGATAGCGTTATAAGAATCCAGGTTAACCGCATCATCTTGATGTACATCGGCTGGATGGGCAAGAACTGGGGTGACAAACCAAGCGGCAGAGACAGATAAAATAGTAAACATGGCAAATTTCGCATTTAGGTTATTTTGATTATTTTTTTCTTTTCTCTTTCTCTTGTACTCATCATGCTCATGTCTTATATCCCATACCTCTTCTCTATATAAAATATTTCTTATTTCTTTTTCAGATTTAATTAAAAGGCTCACGTAGAATTTGTCTGATACAGTGATTTCGGGCGGGATCTTATATTCTTCTTCCATAAACTTGACTTTTGAAACCATCGTTTTAGGCAAAGATTCATATATCTGCTTGCGATATGCATTGATTAATTTCCTGATGTTTTCCGGGCGTTTTAAAACAAGTATCGATACATCAGATAAACCGGTATCTTCTAATATCTGCCGAGCGGCCTTTTCTGTCTTAATCCGCAGTAAATCTTTGGTGAATTCCATCTTCACCTGTTCCGAATCTGCGAATAATTTCCATTCGCCATTTTGCAGCCGAATGATAATTACCATAATCATAATTACGGCTGTAATCACAAAGAAACTCCAAACATCATTCATCGCCACCCCTTCTGCCGCCAGGGCTGGGGTGGCCGTAAGCAGCAGACCGAAGATAACTATGCCCGCGGTTTTCATCATGGGATAGAAAATAACAAAAATATTGCCATTGACAAATTTAATGGTATATGCTAATTTATTTTTGATGGAAGAAGATGTGTTTTGGACAGATTCACGCAGACAGTTAATTGCAAAAGCGTTAATAAATTTATTCCAGGCATTAGTAATTGCCTTATTTATTTCAGAAGCTTTTGCTAAAGCAACCGCTCTGTGGAAATTATTTTTTCTTTCTGCAATGCTTTCTTCTTTAATAGCGGCTATTTTTGTATGTCCAACAAAAGATCCTAAGGAGGATTGAAATGACTGCTTTAATAACTTTAACCATAATCTGCCTGGTAATCTTAATTTGGTTTGGAATTGATCAATATCGCCACAAGCACGTTCACTAGACACCGGCCCCGCCCTAAGCAACCCGCCGTCCTTAATCATAATATCTCTATATATTGATCCGCCATCGCGCTTTAAGAAAGCATCTTCTCCCGCCTTAATTTCTTTCGATTCCATCTTCCCTGAATTATTCTCTTCGGGATTGCCAAATAATGACTTATAAAGATTAATTCGAGGCCCAAATACTCCTGAAAGCTTCCAGCTAATAAATATAATTATTATTACCGATGGAATTGTAAGTAATCCCCAATAAGGATCCGAGATATCATATGGTATAACTTTTAATATCGAACTCCAGAAGATCGTTGTTCCCACAGAAAAATCAGCGACGATAGGTCTTTCAAGAAACAAAAGCCCAAGGATATCCTTTAGCATATACACAAGGGTAAATATGAAACTGCCGATTCCGATCCCCGCAAGAAACATTCTTTTCATATTAAATTTTTTAATTACTAAACGTATTAAATAAAAACTTATTGTTAAATCTAATATATTGGGCACAAAATTACTCAATAATTCACTAATCTCCCGCGGAAGATAGACCTGGTGTCTTTGGATACTATAATTCGGGACAGCTAAAGGCGCTGCAAGTCCGGAAGCAAACTGTTCAGGGGCCCCGGTTTCAACAAAAGGCAAAATCTTACCTATCAATCCATACGGATCCATAGAAGGATTCAATATTAAACCATTAAATTTATGCGCATCATATGTTAACGGTTCAAATATGGCATAATGGAGAAGTTCATGTGGCAAATGCATTATTGCAATCACTATGGGCAGAGCTGTTAAAGCCGATCCTGACAAAAGAATAATGACGCTAATTAAATCAGATACGCCTTCCTGTCTGCTGAACTTTCTGATAGAATCTCGAATTCCAGCAAAATTGAGGACGGTTCTATTTTTTCTTGCTCCCAATCTCCAATAAGAAATAATACCAATTAAAACAATGATCCCTGTAATTCCTGCCATGATAGGAGACATAACAACTATCCCCGCCCCCCCCGCCGCCAGGGCCGGGGCAGCTAGAGCACCTTTTACCGTAGGCGCAGTGAATAATAAAAGTGAAGCAAGCGCGAGGATCCAAAGCCAGACTTTCGCGGGAACTTTCTTTATAAAATCTACTACCCTATTGCCGCCATCATTGGACTTGGTTTCTCCTCTTTCCTGCGCTAAAGGTTCTAAACGTTCTTTGAAGAATTGTGTCAATAAAACATACTTACCTTCCTCAACGGATTTTTCATCGGCAGCCTCCAATGCTTTAAGCAACTGCACTAAATCCTTCATTTTTCTATATCGTCCCACAATGCTCAAACCGTCTAACTTATATTGATTAATTGTAGTTTTAAGATTAAGCGGATAATATCCTTTAGATATAAGAATTATATCTACCAGCTTACTCGCTGTGCGGCCGTTTCCATTATTATAAGGATGTATAATAATAAACTTATAAAAAGTTTCTACCAGAAGATTTTCTAATTTAGTATTGCCTTTTATCCACATCGTATTAAGCCAATCTATATATTCTTCCATACTGCGAGGAATATCTTTTGGATCAACGAGTTTTAAATTTTCTCTGGTACCTATAACCACCTTCTCTGTTCTTAAACCTAAGTAAGAAGGAGAATTTGGATTGCCTGTTTCATCTAGCTCTCTCCCGCGAGCAACGATAACTTCTTTGTGCAATTTGTTTATAATCTCTTGGCTGATTATTCTTGGGGCATCTTTACTTAGCAGGCCGCCGTCCAAAGCGCGGTTAATCTTTTCAGCGGATCTTTCTTCCTTTAACCTTTGAAGTTCTTTTAATATCCTGCCTCTGCCGATTTTCTTAATAATCGCGCCCCTGATATCTTCCATTGAAATCTGAAGCGGGAGCATTCGCGCATTTATCGCTTTCAGGTTAAATTCTATATCCACCGCCGCGGAAAGCAGGTTTTCTTCCGGCCCGCAAAGCATTAAACGCGCGTCAACAATCTCTGCTCCCGCGTTTAATGCCGCCTTTAATGCGCTAAAACCTCCTGTTTCCGTATTTGTCGATGGCACGCGAGATTCAGCAGAAAAACTATTTTTATCTAACCGATCTAACGTAAATTGCATGGGCTTAGCTATCTTGCCTTTTACATATAGAATACCTCTCCCTTTACGGCTCTTCAGGTTGTTAATTAAACCAATAAATAATAAATTTGATATTCTGTGCCCTTGATAATCGGGAGCAACAAATAGGAATGATACTTCAAGCGCCAAAGGATTACCCCTGTCTTCATCCACATCGACAAAACCAACGGCCTGTCCTTGTTTATTGCATACAACAACAGAATTACCGCTTAGAGATATTCCTCGCTTGCGCATAAAATCAATTACCTGAGGGTGATAGTTTAATTTACTGCCGATATCTTTAAATGCTTTTATCTCAACCTGTCTTGCCATCACGCGCAGCAGGGCTTTCTTATGGGCTTCACGATAAGCGGGAACATCAGGATAGATATTTGCCAAAAGCGGACCGAGATGTCTATTTAATACAATGAATTTCTCTAAAGACAGGCTTTCATTTTTACCGCAAAAGATCTCTATTAACCCGGCATAGTAATCTTCGATTACGCCTTCTGCTTTGGTCATAGCATTAAGCCCTTTTATTTTTTCATTTTCAGTTTGGGCGTCAAACACCTTCCAATGCCCTTCTAAAATCCTGCCTATAATTTCAGCGTTATTAACCTGTTTAACTATATCGGCTATATTTTTCCCGCTTAATTGCGGCCATTCGCCGGTATTAATTATCCGGGTAACGGCGGATTTGAGTTCAGTTGAGACATCTTTGGATTCGTAAAAATATTTCTTCATCACTGCTTTATATATATCTTTATTGCCGGCGTTAATGCTAAAACTTTCCTTTATTATCCCATACGCTTTTTCTTTAATCCCCATCGCAGTTGCTATCAATATCAATTGTAGATAGAAACCAAAATCTATTTTCTTGGCTTCTTTTATTGATAAAGGTTTTGCGATTATGCTTTTCAGGATATAAAGGTAAGTTTCTCTGATATTGGAGGTTGGGAGAGCGTATTCGGAAACCTTCCCCGCCGGCGTAGCTACGACAAACTTCTTGCCCTCTATTATGAGGTTATTGAAAACCTCATCCCGAAGCTTAAGCTGTTCAGAAACCTCCTGTAATAACATCGAGTTACTTTCTTTACCCACAAAATATTTAAATAACATATTCGATTCTCTCGATATCTCTGTAGTAACTTCTGGGGGATAAATCTCTTTGCGCCTATTAGCTTCCGCGATTACTTTTTCATATAAAATATATTGTTTACGGATGGCGTTCCTGAATTCCCTTACCTTTTTTGCCCTTGCGAAATCTTTTAATGAATATTTCAATGTCATTACTGTGTCTTGAAATGTCCCAACGGCGGCTGCTGCGCCCTGCACATTTTCGGATTTTTTGAGATGCCCCAACTTTTCCTCCAGCCCCCGGATCTCTTCCGCGTTAATGATTACTCTTAATGAATCTATTCCTCGTGATATTATGTTAAAAGTTTCTTGGGGATAAGCCCTCCCCTCTTCTCCGGCTTCCTCAAGCGCTTCTTTGAATAAATCATATTTTTCAGAAAATCCTTTTTCAATATTTTCATATCTTCCGTCATTGAACCAGATTGACTCCCCGGTTAATTTCTTGGATGCTTGTATAAGCCTCTTTATCGGATAAAGCCTGTTTTCTTGATTCGCTTTATTTATTTCTGTTAATGCTGCATTGAAGTCAAATTTATCTTCTAGCACTCCGCCGTCGGCGATAATCAGCTCACCTTTTGCTTCTAAATCAAAACGTACCCTAAACCTCTCTACTCCGCCAACTAGAGCTTTATCTGCTTCTTTTAGCATTACCCTTACTTTTAAACTATCTGCTGCCTTCTCTTCAAATTTTTTATAGAACCGAACTGCTTTTTTATTGTCTTCTCTAACCCACAACAATGCCCATTTTTTCTTCTCAACATTTTTAATATGCCTTAAACCTGCTTCTAATAATTTAGTCCCGATCCCCCCATTTTTGAGTGAAACTGCTATGTAAGGAATAAGAGAAACATTACTCAAGGCCTCTAAATCTACATCCTCTACAATTACATACCCTACATAGGCATTGTCTTTGATGGCAAACCATACTCTACTCTGTTGCGCAAAACCTTTATCTGGCTGGCCGGTAATTAATTTCTTAATCAGTAAGTTATGATCTACGCCGTCTTCTTCGGGTAATCCTGCCAAAGCGTTGATCTGTCTAATGATTGCGACCACTTCCGCGCTATCCAGGCCTAGCTCTTTAGTCGTCTTAATAGCAATGTTACCGCCGTCAAGAGAAACTTCTCTTGTTATCAGTTGTTCCGGAGACCCCTTGAGGTTCTTGCTCTGGAGGAGGGAATTTCTCAAGAGGCCTCCAGGAACAACAATAGCCGGCTCGATTAAGGAGATACCTGCCACGGTAAGTATCCCTAATGTAAGCAGCGGCTGGGTAACAAATAAAATAGCCCCGACCAACGCTAACACAAACCAACCTGCCACGGTAGGTTGAATAGACCTGGTTGAGCCAGGGCTAAATCTTGCTGAATTAGTTAGTTTCGACTGTATTGACCCTATAGACTGGAACGTTCTGGCGGGCGCGGCTGATACAATACCTGATATGGTCGGCGACCGAACCGACAAGCTCTTTCCATGCATCTGCCTGGGCATTATGGGCATAGACGGAGCCTGAATCTTTAACCAGGAAGATCCTAATCTTGTTACTGCCGTGCTCACGGGCTGCGGCAAAGGTTGAGTAGTCGCTTGTGGAATCGATGATGTGGTGAATCTTAATGGCTTCGAGCTTAATGGGAGACATAGCACACCTCCTTTTAAGGTAGTGGTTAAGGTTGAAATAATAATAGCCGCGAATGCTATTCCTGTTAAATAAAGAATAGCCTGCGGCTTAGTTAAGGTGTTATGTATGGAATTTATTAGGGTTTGAGGAGCTAAAGCGGAAAGGCCAAATAGCACTGCGGCAGCTATTAAGGCATTGATAAGCTGCGCAGGCGGGCCGCGCACAAGGCGTGCGCCAAGCTTGGCCGGATAATTAACTAATCTTGTATAAAAACGGTTTAATTTACCGGCTTCTCTGCCAACATGCTCTTTAGATTCAACATCTCCAATTGAACTATCTGTCTCATCTCCTGCAACCGGCGAATTCTGTACTGATTGTCTAACTCTGCCATTGTTTCCCTCATTTCCTGAATTTTTATTGGACTTAACATTTTTTCCTCCCGTGGCTAATTGGTTAATTGCATTTACCACAAAACGCACAATCTTAACCAATGGAGGAGCCAATGAGAAAATCGACTTATCAATGTTTGTCTGGGATATCGGCAGTGATTTAGCTTCTTTTACTTCGGACTTGGAAATACCGCCTAAGGCTTTTCTTACGGAAGCGATTAAACTGCGGCCTGAACCAAATAGGCACCCTGCCAATTCAGCTAAAGCATCCTTTAAGTTGGCATCTTGAACCGGCAAGAAGAAAGCGTTTTCATGGCCATTTCTATATGGGAACCTGCCAGAATCCGGTAAGGCGTTATTGGCCCTGCGCTGCACACCCGGTAATGACAATCCGCTAATCACCCTAAATACGCTTGCCGCCATCTCAACTATACTGCTTAGGCCCGCTCGAATTGCCCCAAGCTCAATCTTTATCGCGTTTATCGCTAACCCACCGTCTGATGCGTATCTGCCTACAGAATTATTTAAGATATCGAATACGTTATTCAATATGTCAAAGGTATTCTTGGCCTTGTCTTTATTCTCTGCTACAACCGTCTGATCGCTGATGGATTCAGCTGTTTCAACAGCATCTGCCGCTGCTCTTGCTTCCAATTCGCCTCTTACATAGGCATATTCTCTTAACGCCTCAAATGTATTGGTTAACTGAATAAGTAATACAAACACAGCTTCAAACTGTGACACAGAAAGCCCAAATCTATTCATAAGACGATGGGCAAAGCGAAGCTCGCTTCCGCGTAAACGTCCTAATCCGCGTAATGCGATAGCGTTCATAAGCTTTTTAACAAGAGGCGCAACGATATCATCTTCGCGGCGGACAGCTTTATCACTTGAACCAAGCTGAATAAGATAATTCAGCAAATTTATAGCCGCTTTCTGATTTTTCGTGAGGTTCTCTAAGGCGCTGGCGGAATTATTAAGGACATCTATTGCATTACGGAGATCGGTGTCATTGCGAGCGGAGCGAAGCAATCTTAATTCTAACTGATTGGCTAAACTGCGGAAGGTATTGGCAAGTTCGGCGAATATAGCTTCCGGAGGGCTAAGGCCATTGCTTATTTTGAGAACAGAAGAAAGACCTTCCACATCCCCTATTTTTACTGTCCCGGTTGCGTCGCAAGGAGCCGCGGACGAAGCGGCAACCCCAGCAGCTGCTCCACCATGGCCCATGTCATCACCGGCTGCCTGAATACCGGTGTTTGCCGGAGCATTTGCTCCTGTTGCATCTGCATCGCTAGCCCCTGAATTGGTACTTCCCGGATTATTTCCTGCGACTGAACCTGCGCCGCCATTGCCGCCGTTATTATTATTTGCATTGCCATTGTCACCATTGTTGTTACCATTATTTGTATTACTATTGCTATTTGTATTATCGGTATTGCTATTTGCGCTATTGCTTGCACTGCTGCTTGTGCCGCTGTTGCTATTATTGTTAGCATCTATACCAGTTCCACCAACATTCTTAATTGCTTTCTGCTCTGTTTCACTTAATAAGTTACCTTCTAATTTTTCACTCTTAATTACCCCTTCTTCTACAATCAATATAAATCCACCATTAATTATAAATGATTCATCAAGCTTAATCTCGCCATAACCAGCAACATGGTTATCTCCATTATCTTCTGCATATCTAATTGTTGTCCCCTTAATACCATATATTTGTAAAATGTGATACTCATCTTTCCCAGAAGGCCGCACTATACTTACTTTATCAAGATTTCTCTTAATTATACCAATGGCCTGATCCATTTTTCCCACTTTTATCGCGCTAGGCTTTTCTTGCCTTATAGATTCTGCCTCTTTGTACTCTCCTGCATTTTCGTGTTCTGTAGCAACCTCATCATAAACCTGTCTAATAGTCTGTAAACCAGTATACAAATCCTTAACTACATATGAGCCAAACTTAGCGGCACCTACCAATTCACGAAGAAGTTTATCCGCTCTCTCCCTAACCCTAAAATTCTTAGCTATGCCAATCAAGCAATCCACCACATCCACTACCCCTGTACGCCGACGTAGCTCATCTGTACGCGCATGTGCATCAATTGCTATTTCTTTAACCTTAGTTACCTCTGTAGCTGTTCTTATTGCTTCTTGTTTTGCTGCTCCTGCTTCTTGTTTTGCTGCTCCTGCTTCTTGTTTTGCTGCTCCTGCTTCTTGTTTTGCTGCTCCTGCTTCTTGTTTTGCTGCTCCTGCTTCTTGTTTTGCTGCTCCTGCTTCTTGTT
>JAQUQW010000007.1:0-3047 GCA_028716245.1 Candidatus Omnitrophota bacterium
TGTCTATATGATAGTTGGTTGTTTTTGGGTAAAGACACCCAAGAGCTTCGGAGGGAGCTTGCGGGTATACCCATAATGTAAACATGGGGAGGGGGCCTCTAAGAGCCCCTCTATATCTTTTTAGTGTATCTTGCTTAGGGCTGTTGCCATAAGGGCAACAGCCCCTAGTTAGCTACACTATATGGTTTAGTGTGGTGTTTTAAGGGTTGTTGAGTGAAAGGGTTGGATAATGGTAGAAACTGTATCGGCTTGCGACTATCTTCAATCAATACTTGCCGCGATTGCCCTACTCCAAGAGCAGCAAGAGCGGGGCGGCAAGTTTGAAGAGTATGTAGAAGAGCTACATACGATCGACGATATTCTGATGGATATTGTCGGGGATTTAGGGCTGTAAAGGTAGGGGGCCCTCTTAGTAAGAGGGCCCCATCTTAGTGTATCTTGCTTAGGGCTATTCGCCCTTATAGCGAATAGCCCCAAGTTAGCCGCACTAAATGGTTTAGTGTGGTGTTTTCTCAGGGTTGCTTTGTGGAGGGTTGTGAAATGAAACGCTTAAGGTTGAAAAAGCGCAATAGGTTAAGGTTAAACGCCCCACCTATTATGCCTAATACTATCATATTCGATTATGATAGTATTGGGAAGCGGTCATTGTCTGGCGACAACTGGACGTGTAATGTTGTCGCTTCAAGGACGGAAGAAAAACTCTACACTGACCCAAACGCCCTAGAAGATAGAATGCGGGGCGTGTTTCCCTCAAAGAAAGCCTTTGTAAGGTCTTTAAGGGATAATTGGGGGGATAGAGTGAAAATGTTGGGGCGGAATAGGGACTCCGTTCTTATCGGGGTCCCCAAAGACATAATGCCGCATGTTATACGGCATGTTGCCAACTTGGCAATATCCTATAGGGTTATTGGCCCTAATAGGATAATGCTGTATATTCCGACAATTCGGTTCAAGGTTCATGGAGGGGAATAATGGATCGGATTAGTGCGGAGTCAATGATTACCTATCTCTTGCATAAAGCAAAAACCGCCAATAAGGGCGAAAAAGCTAGGATAAGGGATAGGGTGAAGCTATTGCGCGAGAATCTTGTCATGCAGGATTCTCTTGACAGACTGTCAATTAGCTCAACCAGTGGGGATAACATGTACGGGATTTTGAGCACGGATCAGGTGATTCGCTTATCTTCTGAAGATAAGCGAATCATTAAGGCGGTATTGGAATTGAAGGATTGGACCTTTGGTCCTTATCGCCTAAAAGCAATTCCGAATCTTGCCATTGGGCGCGTCTTGTCTTGTTTGGAAGATTATATTGGGGTGAAAAAGTACACTTTTTCACCCCATTATCTAAATAAGACAAACAATAGGGAGTACTTGCCCGGTGCTCGTAACCTTGTGGTGCGGATACATAAAGCCCTATCGAAAAAGATAGGGCAAGATGTAACGGCACCAGGGTTTGATCCTTATAAGGCTTATTTTGCTGATTTTAGGTCTGATAAGCCTAAGCCTGATAAGCCTAAGCCCAAGTCTAAAAGACTTAGGCTAAATGAAGAGAAGCCCAACCCTAAGAGGCTAAGGCTAAATGAAGAGAAGCCCAAGCCTAAAAGACTTAGGCTAAATGAAGAGAAGCCTAAGAGGCTTAGATTACATTAGTGTAATCTACTTAGGGCTATTGCCATTATAGGCAATAGCCCCTAGTTGAGGACACTTTTGTTTGGAGGGTTGCTATGATGGATTTACAATGGGCCTATAATTGGGTGAGAAGTAGATTGCCTAATTATATGGTAGGGGTATTTGACCCGGCGGATATAGTCCAAGAGGCGCTAATACGCTTTTTTGACTATGGCTACAAAGTGGATAACATAAGACATTTCAATGCGCTGTTTAAGCGTGTTTTGCTAAGTGTCTTCCACGATAATCGACGTAGAGCACTAAGGCGCTCTAATGTAGATTATCTAGAAGATATAGGGTCCAATACCCTTGAAGGATTGCGAATCGACCCAATATCGTATAGTATTCTGGTGTCGGAGCTAGCCCACGACGCGCCTTTTCCCTTGGATAGGGTATTAGCTCGTTTGAAAAATGAGCAATTAAAGATTAGGGTGAAACGTCGGGGCAAAGAAACGCTGAACCAGTTACTATGTCGAATTGCTGGGGTAAGGGAAAGGGACTTCCCCGACTTGGATTCGCAACTGGAAGATTACATAAAGGGAAGACAATAGGGTCTGCAACCCGCCCTATTGTCATTAGCCTATTGGGGGCATGATACCCCAATAGGCTAGCCCTTTTTACCCTAGTTAAGAGAAGGGAGGGACATCGGAATAGAACTAATCTTGTGTTTGCGTTAGTGTGTTTTCACTCAATACTGCTTTGGGAGAATTAGAATGTCCATTTCGTCGATCGAAAAAGAGGCTTGTAAAGCGGTCGGTATTAAGGCAAAGGGCCTTACAACCCAATCGTATCTCCGAAAGGTCGCTAGTGGGGTGGACGACATTGACGACGACGCTTGGGAAGAATTGTCGGAGGAAACCCAAGAGTGGTTCAACGAAGCCGTCCGCGCTATCAAGCGGAAAAAGCCCATTTCTCCATTTGTGGACGACGATGAGGAAGAGGAAGAGGACGAAAAGCCCCGTAGGAAACGAGGGAAATCGTCCCAATCGTCCCGCCGTCCTAAGGACGATGAGGAAGAGGACGACGAGGACGACGATGAGGAAGAGGACGACGAGGACGACGATGAGGAAGAGGAAGAGGACGAAAAGCCCCGTAGGAAACGAGGGAAATCGTCCCGCCGTCCTAAGGACGATGAGGAAGAGGACGACGAGGACGACGATGAGGAAGAGGACGACGAGGACGACGATGAGGAAGAGGAAGAGGACGAAAAGCCCCGTAGGAAACGAGGGAAATCGTCCCGCCGTCCTAAGGACGAAGAGGACGAAGAGGACGAAGACGAGGACGAAAAGCCCCGTAAGAGACGGGGAAAGCGTAAGCCTGGCGTCGTTAAGGCGATCAGGCTAATCCTGTATAAAGACCCCGACACCCCGGCCGAAGAGG
>JAQUQW010000007.1:3147-5600 GCA_028716245.1 Candidatus Omnitrophota bacterium
GAGGACGAAAAGCCCCGTAAGAGACGGGGAAAGCGTAAGCCTGGCGTCGTTAAGGCGATCAGGCTAATCCTGTATAAAGACCCCGACACCCCGGCCGAAGAGGTTATCGAGAGGGTCGAACAACAGGGGTTCTCTTGCTCGCGCGCAACCGTGGAGACCATGATTTACGAAGCGCGTCAGGCGATCGCCACGTTCAAGGAACTGGGGATGTATAAGAGCCCCAGGAAAAAGTAATGGGGCAATAAGCCCTAGGTTGCTATGCTATTGGGGGGCCCTCCAAGAGGGCCCCCCAATCTTTTTTTGTGCCCCAAACTCTTGCACAATATGGTGTAAAATGCCCCAGAAAATTTACTATATGTCAATGGACCGCTTGTTTGAATTGACAAATAGGCTTAATGAGCTAATAAACAAAAATGCTTCAACCTTTTCGAGCTTGAGGGTGTGGGGTTATCCACCAAATGGCTGTCCTATTGGGTATTTGCTATGTGCTATTGGTGGATACACTCCGGTTACTATAATGGCAAAGGCAACAATAGTAATTGTGCCCTATTTGAGGGAAAACAACAATCTCCACTCTTTGGAAGTTTCGTTTCCCATGCTCTTTCCCATGCTCTTTAAGCATATAAAGGATACGCCCTCTTACAGTGGCAAAAAGATTGGGGTATATGGTTTGTTTAATGAGGGCGATCAAGAGTGGGAAAACAGAAGTGATATTTTCTACCCTTGGAGAAGTGATATTTTCTACCCTTGGGATATTTGGACATGAATAGTATAGAAGTGGTCGGAATTACACTATCAAAAAACACCGACTTAGATAGTGTGGGCAGATTGTGCTTTGATGGGAAAACAGTATATGCCAATAATGAAACTATTGGCATAGTTGCCCCATATAGGACAAAGCTCAAAGGGTCCGTGAGTGGAAACCCACTAATCGCCTTGATAAAGAATGTTGGGGATATTGACCTAATCGAAAAAGGCGAATTAGTGGTCGCAAAGAAACGCAAGGGTGCTACCAAGCTGACAATGCGCTTGGGGGAGTTGACCCCTTTTCCTTATCGCATGGAGGACGATAATGTAATAGAGCTAAAAGAGGGTTATGGTGCACTTATCCGTAATGTAATGGTTTCAATGGGGACCGATGGAGGAAAGCCCGATATCCTTGGTTGCAGTATGGTCCTTAGTAGGGGAAAGATTCTATTTGTTTCATCCAATAATGTGTCTGCAACCAAAGTAACGATAAAGTGCCATGCAATGGAGGAAAAGTGCTATACCATGCCCCCAATTTTCTGGGAAGCATTTGATAAAATACTTGGTGGGGGATACCAATTAGAGGCAGTAGGCTACGCTGATAATATGGTAGCCTTTTACTTTTCGGGTAGTGTTGTTCTTATTGGAAGAACGCTAGAGGGCACAAACCCCAATAAGATATTGGATACGATAGATGATATGTATAGCATGGACGATGGATTCCAAGTGCCAGCAAACCTATTGGAGTCACTGAAGAGAACATCCATTGTATCCACCGAACAGAACCAGCAAACACAAATAAGGGTAAAGGATAGATATATCCACTTAGACACTGTAGGCGCTCTTGGCGAAGTACGGGATAGGGTGAAAGTAGATAGCGACATAAGCACCGAATTAGCTACATTGCCCTATTACTTATGCAAGGTGCTTCCGATTGCAACCAAGCTGTCCCTTGCCGAGAGTGCAATATCGGTTAAGGGTAAAAACCTTATAGGTGTCGTGGTCGCCTACCCAATAGAGCGAGAACGGCCGTAATCGTATAGTTAGGGGAGTGGGAGAAACAACCCTTTTTGGAGGAAAGACGCTATGTGCGAGCCCTACCATTCTATTGTTCAGCTTCCAGTAGAACCGCCCCAAGGGTCGGATGATTTTGTTGGAATTAGCTATGAGGACACCTGCTCCAAGTTAGGGCAATGGTGCAAAAGGATCGAAAAGTGGTTCCATCTTTCTAAGTTTGGGAAGGGTCATTATCAGGCAACCACTATGGCGGGAATAAGCTATCTAGGGCTATTTGATAGCTTAGTGTGGAAGCTCTATGAGGGAGAATGGTGGTATCGGGAGTTCCGGCTGGATGGTGCACTGGCAAGGTCTGGTCAAAGTGCCTCAATAGAGGCATATAACGCTGCGAAAGAGTACCATATAAGGTGTTGCACCCAAAACATATCGGTGTTTCGTAGGTTTCTGGAAAAAAGCCTAATGGAAACCGATAGGATGGGTGTTTATTTTGATGTTTTGAGAATTAAAAATGGGGTGTTCAATGTAAGGGGTGTGAATGAGCTAAACAAGATACTGAAACATAAGCCGGCTGAAAGACTGCTACGATCGGTAAACACCCCAGAGGGAACAAGAGCAAGGAAAAGCATTATTGGGCGGATATTGGGTATAACAAGGAAAAGGGAATTGTTCAGTGATACCTTTTCAGATGA
>JAQUQW010000007.1:5700-33533 GCA_028716245.1 Candidatus Omnitrophota bacterium
AGCCGGCTGAAAGACTGCTACGATCGGTAAACACCCCAGAGGGAACAAGAGCAAGGAAAAGCATTATTGGGCGGATATTGGGTATAACAAGGAAAAGGGAATTGTTCAGTGATACCTTTTCAGATGACGCTTTTTGGAGAATGATAAAATGATAAAATGATAAAATACCACTAATGAAAGAAACCACCCGGTCGGGAAAGGGTTAGAGGAAAAGCCTCTAGGCAATGTGCCTAATCCGATAGGCTCTAGTGGTAGGCCACCCGTTTTCAACCTTTGATTGGAGGGAGCATGTAGGGACAACCTGAACAGCCTTGCGGGGGAGGGGGCACTGGATCAAATGACCCAGTGCTCCCCCTTTTGTATCATAACCCTAAATATCAATAATGGAATAGGTAAGGGAAGCACCCGGTCGGTAAAGGGTTAGAGGGATTGCCTCTAGGTGATAATGCACCTAATCCGACAATATACTCGTAAGGTCAAATATTCGCCTTGTGGGGGAAGGGGATACTGGGTCAAATGGTTCAGTATCCCCTTTTTTGTATCATGCCTTAATGGTGTAATAACACGATACTCTAAATCGACATAAGTCTAAGGATACCAAAGACTTGCGTCAATTCTCACCGAAAACAGAGGCACATATTTACCCCATAATGAAACAAGCATCCAAGGGCAATTGCATTATGGGTGTTTATATGGTAAAATATACGTTCAGTTTATTGCAAAACATCAAACCATAAATGAAGGAAAGCAACCAATGGGTAGCTCAAAGGGAAACCCTAATTGGAAAAAGGGAATGCCAAGCCCTAATCCTAGTGGTAGAAACAAGCTACCAAAGGTAGGCAAGGGTAGGGTAAGTGCTATGCGGATATTGGATCAGTTGCTCGACTTAGGGCAAAACAAGCACACCCTAAAGCAAGCGCTACAGGACGAGTTTGACAAAGACCCAGTGAAATTCTATAAGACATTTGTGTTACCATTTACACCAAAGGAAACTACCCTACAAGATGCAATGCCCAAGGGTGTAGAAATACTAATTGTAACCGGCAATAACAACGAAACCGTAAGGTTACAGGAACAAACCCCAAAGTACTTGGAGTATGAGGAAACCGCCATATACGATATACCCAAAGAGGAACTGGAACCCAAAGAGGATCAAGACACCCAGTTAGAAAGACAACAGAAAAGAGCCAATCATAAACCCTTTATGGCAATGAGAAGAAAGGGGTAAAACAATGGAGTATGATTACGAGCACTCAACGGAAGGATACCCAAAGGTGAAAGTGCTATATGGTAATAACCCACTATATGGGAGAATATTAGTAGCCTATAATGAAGCCGTAAAAGCCCAAACCAATAAGCAATTCCCAATACTATTAGCCTGGGATTTGGCACAATGCTTAGCGGATCACTTCGGTTTAAAGCAAACCAACCGATCATGGTATATAAGGTATAGCCTTAATAATTAGAAACCCCTAAAGACAAAAAGAAAACAAGGGAACCAAGGGAAACACCAAAGATACCAATACAAAGGCATTATCAATATCGTATCATACTGTAATCATACCAATACCAATACCATGTTGACATACCATTACCATAACAACCCATTACCATAACAACCCTAATACAACACAATAATATACCAATACCAATACCAATACCAATGCTAATGCCATACGCCGGACGTACCATACAACCAACAAACAATACAGGGTTCCCTTGCCATCATTAGCTATTGTTATGAGTTATGTATAGGTTAGCGGTAGCCTTGCACATAAGGCTATAATGGCCTTATAGTGAACTGACAAGGGGCATGTACCCCAAGGATCATACGCCCTATATATAGTATCATATAGGGTATATTACCTTATAGGGTATTTGATACCTTGGTGTGTCGTGTGGCTCATAGGGTCTTATACCCATAGGGCAATACGCCCTACAGGGTATATGATCCTATTACAGTACCGTGTAGCTCATAGGGTCTTATACCCATATAGGGCAATATACCCTATGGGTACTTTATGGCTCATAGGGTATATTGCCCTATATGGTGCTAATGACTCATAGGGTCTTATACCCATATAGGATTATATAGGGTAATATACCCTATATGGTGCTAATGACTCATAGGGCATATTACCCTATAGGCTCTATAGGGTAGGCCCCCTATATGGCCATTAGGGCGAAAAGGGGGTTGGCGGGTACCCCCCGCGTAACACACAAAAATTAGGCCCTAAGGGCCATAATGTAATCATGTATCCGCGTAACACACAAAATTAGACCATAAGAACCAATACCCCACTAACCCATAAATGGAAAGACCCCTATTATGGTAAAAAGAATAAGGTTAAAACCCAAAAGAGAAAAGCTAAAAGAGGACAACGGAGAATTACCAGCTTGGGTAAAGAAACTATACAAAAAACAGAAACAACAAGCCCCTGAAACTGAAACTCCAAAGGAACCACCACTAGACAAGGGATGGGAAAGTGTAGAGGAAAAGCACGGCCATGCCTATAAGGTCTTTAGACCCCATAGTGGTCAGGCCCGCATATTGCAAAGTGATGCTAGGTTCTTAGCAGCAATCGCAGGAACAGGGGGAGGAAAGACTTCCCTTGGTCCAGTTTGGCTTATGACACAAATTGCAAAACACCCCAATAGTTTGTGGATGTGCTTAGCACCTACATATAAAATCTTAGCAAGAGCAACAGTACCCACCTTGGTAAGGTCATTTAGGGGTACTCCCTTTGAGGGTAATTACGTAGAGGGTAGATACGACTTACCTTGTGGGGGAGTTATTTACTGTTTAAGCTCTGAAAGAGAAGAGGGATTGGAAGGGGGACAAATCCAGGGGGCTTGGTTGGATGAAGCAGGTCAAATGACCTATAGAGCTTGGATTGCAATACAAGGTAGACTAGGGCAGTTACTAGGTAGAGCATTGTTGACTACTACACCCTATAAAATAAACTGGTTGAAGAAAGAATTTTTAGATAGATTTACCAGGGGGGATAAGGACTATTTTGTTGCAAGCTGGTCGAGTATCGAGAACCCAAGCTACCCTAGAGAAGAGTACGAAAGAGCAGCCAGGACTTTACCTAGTGACTTATTCCACATGCGCTATGATGCAATCTTTACTCAATTAGAGGGGCAAATCTTTAGTGAATTTACAATAGAAAGAAACGTGAGACCGTGCTTTTACAATCCCAATAAGGCAATACTTGTAGGGTCTGATTTTAATGTAAATCCTATGGCATGGGTGTTAGCTCATAGGTATGGTGAAAGGTTAGAAGTATTTGATGAAATATGGTTGAAGAACACCACTACTAGAAAGACACTAGACTACTTATTTGGCAAATACAAAGAGCACTTAGGGGGCTTTGAATTCTATGGCGACGCAACAGGTAGTGCAAGGTCGACCAATGCATCCTTGTCAGACTACCAAATAATCTGTTTACACGAGGGCTTTCAGAAACTTGGTAGAACAGTGCATTACCCTAAAGTGAATCCGCCTAGAGCGGATAGGTTTGCAGCTTGTAATGCTATGTTTCGTTCTGCAAGTGGGGATTCTAAGTGCTTTATAGACCCCACTTGTGATAACCTAATTGCCGACTTGGACGGCCGTTTCTTCAAACCGGGGACCAGGGAACCGGCCGATGTTGACGATATAGGGCATATATCCGATGCACTAGGGTATATTATTTATAGGCTATTTCCCATTAGTTCGCAAGCTAACGTGGACACTGGATTGGACCAGATTTACACTGTTTAACCTTAAAGGAAAAATATACTATGTTGGGTTTGTTCAAGAGTAAGAAAGAATTGCCCAGGCCGAAAGAGGGTGAACTAACTGCAGCGCAAACTCTTAGGGCTATTGGGGATGTTGGACTATCTGCCCCAATTATGACAAAGAGTTTGGCCGCTTCTATGGCAACCTACAGAATGATTAGGAACGATCCTACAGTAGCGATTGCAAGGGAATTGGCAATCGCTCCGATACTATGTGGTAATTGGACTATTGAATCAAACAAGGGTGTTCCCCTTGAAAGAAAAGAGTTTATCGAATCCCAATTAGTGGGAATTCGTGGTATGATAATGGAAGCATCTTTAGGGTTTGGACATTGCGACTTTGGATGGTGCGGCTTTGAGAAAGTGTTTGAGATGGTGGATGGTAAAATTGGTTTAAGGAAACTAAAGCCTCTGCTCCATGATATTACATCTATCTTAGTGTTAAAAGAAACAGGGGCTTTTGCTGGGTTCTATCAAGAGACTTCCCAAGGTAAAGTGGTAATACCCTTGGAGAAGTCTTTTCTTACTTCATTTAGGGTAGAAGGAACTGATTGGTATGGCAATGGTTTATTGGAGAGAGTACGTAACTGTTATAATTGGTGGGCAGACGCTAATGAGGGAGCTAGGAAATATGATTTGAAAGTAGCCGGTTCACACTTAGTTGTGGAATACCCTAAAGGGGTTTCTAAACTAGATAATGTTGAAGTGTCTAATGCGGTTATTGCCAAGAGGGTTTTAGAGTCTTTGGAGAATTGCGGATCGGTTACAGTTCCTAGGGATGTATCCGATATTCCCGGGGAAGAACCAGTAAAAAAGTGGGTGTTTAATATGCTTGAAGATAAAGGGGGCAGACAACCTACTTTTGTGGAAAGGCTGAAATATCTTGACACACTCAAAGTTAGGGCTATGGTACTTCCCGAGAGGGCCTTATTAGAAGGACACTTTGGTACGAAAGCGGAAGCGCAAGAGCACTATGATTTAGCCCTAACTTATATGCAGTTACTTGATAGGCATATTACCACTATGGTAAACTGGCATATAGTGGACCAACTATTAGCATTAAACTTTGGGGAAGATGCTAGGGGTACAATTAGACTAACTGCAGCACCCTTGTCCGACGAAGTGGCAAGCTACATGCGGGAATTATACCGAACAATTATCCAATCGACAGAGGGGTTTTTACTCGAATATGGTAAATTGGACATTGAAACTTTCCGGCGAAGATTGGAAATTCCCAGCCTACCAGAGGACGAAAGAAAAGAATTGGAAGCTATTAAGGGTGTAGAACCCGAAGAGGGTGTAGAACCCAAAGAGGAAAATAAGGGTGTAGAAACCGAAGAGGAAAGTGATGTGGAGCAAACACCCGAAATTACACAAGAGGACCAAGCCGCTAGTGAGTTGTTGGGCAGGGTAGGTGGCATTACTGGTATGTTAGATATGTTTAGTAAATACCATAAAAAGGAAATTACTGCGGAAACCCTAGTGCAACTAATCATGTTGTTCTTCAGAGTAGAAGAGGAACAGGCTAGAGCTATTGTAAATACACTACCAGAACAGGGGGAAGCGCCTGTTGAAGAGAACGACGACGACGACGACGACGACGAAGCCCAGTCGGCCTACGACGACGGGTCGGCCTACGACGACGGGTCGGCCTACGACGACGAGTGGGACTACAAGTAAAAAGGTACAAACACCCTAGTAATTTGCTATCTTCTGGTTTGGTGTTTTGATTAGGTTTGATATACTATACTAAGCCCACTACATTAGGGGAAAACAATGCCGATACTTAACTGTACAGTTAACGGAAAGCCCGGGTATAAGTGGGGCAATAAGGGTAAATGTTATACTTATACCCCAGGAAACGAAAAGTCCCGCAAAGAGGCTAAACAAAAGGCATATAAACAAGGGGCTGCTATTGATTTATCGGTGGGTAAACACGTAAAAGCGTATAAGCACGGGGCCGCTATTGGTTTATCAAAGACATTTGGTAATCATGTATTAGTACCACATTGGGTAAACGGTGAGAGCCAAACAGGGCCTTGTGATGAATGCGCAGCATTAGATGGTTTACCTATATGGGATTGGCCGGAAGAGTATAGGTCAGGACCACCATCCCCACACCCAAGGTGTGTTTGCTCTATTGAGTATATTGATATGACCGTGGATGATGTAGTAGAGCAAGCATACGAAAGCGGGGTGGATTTAGACCAAATTGAATCCCTTATACAAACCGATTTTGAGTTTAACAGGGGGGATCAAATGAAAACAGTTATTGGGTCAAATGAATCAATCGTGCTTAGGCTTGCAAGTAACCCTATTGCAAACTTAATTAAGACGAAAGAGGGTATTCGGTTTAAGAAAGAGATTATAACGTGTGGCACATTCCTAGTTAGTCCTACTGGTCCAAAGTTTACCATTGGACCAGAAACGCTAGACCATTGGGTTAACACCTTTAACTTAATGGCTTCTAATGGTGTAAAGGTAACTGTACCCCCATCCCATGAGGCAACAGATAAGAATATGGGATGGGTAATTGGTTTGGAGAGAAGAGGGGATAAACTTATTGGGGAGTTTCTACTAACTTGTAAAGATGCGCGAAATATAGCGCACTCAAACGATGTTAGTCTTTATTCCCCACCGAGTTTCAAAGACGGTAAGGGCAACGTATACACTAGACCTATAGTGCATATTGCCCTGACACCAACACCCCAAATCCCTGGTTTAGGGCCTTGGGAAGAAATTGCTGCTAGTAGGTCAATCGTAACACTTTCAAGGGAGTCCAAGATGCCGATTAACTGGAAAGACTTTAGTGAGAAACTTGGTGTTGAAGTCACTGAGGAAAATGCAGTAGATGTTATCTTATCTAAGGTAACTGAACTAACTGAAATTATCCAAAAGAAAGAGGATGAACTAAAAACACTAACAAAGCCTACAGAGCCTGCTGAAAAGAAACTCGATCCAATCCTGCTTTCTCTTGCCAGGGAAAACTTGGAGCTAAAGCTGTCAAGTATTTGCCCTAGTAAGATTTGTCCAGCGACAAAGGATAAGATTGAGAAAGCGTTTCTTTCGGAAGAGTGGCTTACAATCGCCTTGTCGAGAAATGAGGGTAAGTACACCCTATTTGAAACCCTTATTGAAGCCCTTAGGGACAATAAGGTTGTTCCCATTGGGGAACATACGGGGCCGCAAACCCTTAAACTTGCTCACAATCTTGCCCCCGGGGAAAATCCGCTTGTTAAGGATGCTGAAGCTAGGGCTAAGAACGCTTCTTAGTCTTTTTGTACTAACTGAAACTACCTATTAGTTTGGAGAAGTAACTATGGCGTTGGAAAGTAATGTTCAAAGTGAGGGTGTTTACCCTGCTGATGTTGTGAAGTGGGAAGCCGATCAGCGGTATACCAGGGAGAAGATCACCCTAAAGGGTACGGAAGATGATGAACTAGAAGTAGGGCAAATCCTTGAAGAGGATGAATATGGGGATTATGTCACGTTAGCTACTGCCGCTAACGCTGCTGCGATTCTATTAGAGAATGTCACTATTCCCGCCGCTGCGGAGATTGAGACTATTGCCCTAATTAGAGGACCAGCAATCGTCACGGATGAACACTTGGCGTATAATGAGGAAGATTCGGCAACAGTAAATGCCGCTCTTCTCAATCTTGGCATTAAGGTTGAAAGCGCCCTTACTTGGGTTGAGCAAACAACCTAATGTATTTCAATTAGGTCACTTACTTTAACTTTGGAGAAAAAAGATGCCGAATATTTTGGACGTATTTAGTGGAGATGCCTTTAATGCAATCAATATGACGCTGGCAATCAATAAATTGCCCGTTGTCCCTGGCAGAATTGGTAGTATGGGTCTGTTCACTGAACAGGGTGTATCCACTACAGTTGTGGTGCTAGAAGAGCGGGATGGAATTATCGCTCTAGTGCCAACACAACCCAGGGGTGGTCCTACCAATTATGGTAGGGGAGAAAAGAGAAAAGCACGGTCATTTCAAGTCCCGCACATCCCCTTGGATGATGCTATCTTGGCAAATGACATCCAGAACGTGCGGAAGTTTGGTTCTAATGACGAATTAGAGGGTATTTACTCCGCTGTAAATGACAAGCTAATGGCATTAAAGCGTTCTCTTGATGCTACAGTCGAATATCATATGGCGGGAGCACTCCAAGGGAATATCCTAGATGCCGATGGTAGTTCAGTCATTTACAATCTGTTTACTGTTTTCGACCTAACGGAAACAGAAGTCGATTTTATCTTGAACAACTCCAATACAAACGTCGGGCAAAAGTGCATCGACGTTAAAAGGGAGATTGAATCCGCTTTGGGTGGAACACCTATGAGTGGTGTTCATGCTCTATGCGGAAAGGATTGGTGGGATGCCTTTGTTGCTCACGATGACGTGAAAGATGCTTGGGCAAGGTATCAAGATGGTGCCTTTTTCCGCGTAGACAACAGGGCTGGTTTTGAGTTTAAGGGTATTCTCTTTGAGGAATACAACTATTCGGTGGGGGATATTACCTATATTCCTACCGATGAAGCCCGTTTCTTCCCGGAGGGTGTTCCTGGGCTCTTTATGAGATTTAATGCCCCAGGTGATTTTATTGAGGCTGCAAATACCATTGGTTTGCCCTATTATGCCAAACAAGAGATAATGAAGTTTGGCAGGGGTGTTGAAATCACTACTGAAGTAAACCCATTGTGTATTTGCACTAGGCCACAGTGTCTTGTTAAGGGTGTCTTGGATGATACCACGCAGTAGAGTAAAGTGTTTTCCCATTACTAGTTCTGTTTGGAGGGTTTACCATGAACCAAAGTAGGTCAATGGCCGATGCCGTAAGAAAGCACATGCTAACAAACTATGGGGTAGATGTACCCGTAGATGCTATCGTGGAGCTGATCTTATGGCTTATCTCTTGTTTTACAACAGTGGAAGCGTTGAAAGAAGAGGCCGAAAACCCGAGGGGTATTAAGGCCACTCTTTTGAAGCTAAAGACTTGGGCGGTTTTGCGCAAGTATGGTGTGCAAAATAGGGCACATTGTAGGGATTGCCTTGTTGCTGCTGTTTACGAAGTAGGGCAAGATTCCAGTTATACACAACTAAGTACGTTGCTTAGTGAAAATAACTAATTTGTTTGCCCTAGCACCCTTAATTGTCCCTTCCCGATTATGGGTGCTGATAGTGGCGGGTCGTGGGGTCGCCTATGGGGGCACTTTGTGTCCCCATAGGTTTTATTGTTTTCCCCCATAGTTCTATTGGAGCACCAAATGAGAAGGTTGTTTTTATTGGTTGCAATCTTATGGTGTTCTGCCCTATATGGCCAAGTGCATATCAATGGTCCAGATTCCCTTGATAAAGGGGAATCCGACTTCTATGATATTGTTGGCATTAGTGCAGAGCAACTAGAAGATTGTAGATGGGTTATTTTACCCAGTAGTGCTAAGCATCAAGCTAGGATGGTGCTTACTATTGTGTCTGGTAAAACCAGATTAGAAGTAGTCACAAATAGGGCTGAAGAAGTTTCCACTCTATTGGAAAGTAACAGTGTAAAAGAGTTAGAAGCTCTTTTGGAAACTCCCCTTCCAGAAGCAAACCCGGCCGATATGACGTTGGTTCCCAGTTTGTTCTTTAAGCCTTTGGATGAATCACTTTATACAATAGTGCTTGATGTAAATATACCAGAGGCATATCAATTAGTGTATAAAGAGATTAGAGTGGGCCCTCCAAGTCCCCCTCCGCCGCCCCCACCTATTCCACCATCGAATCTATCGGAGTGGGTGAAAGAGCAAGTGGAGGGGGTAAACCTACCACAGAAGCAATTAGTAGTATCAAACTGGGCAAAGGGGATAAGGAAAGCATTGAGCGAGAAGATACAGAACCCCAAGTTATTGAGGGAGAAAATAAGGGTCGAATCCGCCAAAGCACTTTTAAGTGTTACAACGGAAGATGTTATAGACGAGTGGGAATTAGGTTTCGATAACCCAATTCTAACACCTAGGCTAAAAGAACTATTAGAGGGTGAGCCTATTGAAACATACTATAAGGTATGGGAACAAGTAGCAGAAGGATTTGAACTAATCAATTAAAATGGGGTATTTTTATGATAGACAATATTGACAATTTACAGGGCTGGTTGGGCCCTGACATGGAAAAAGAGTCCTTTCAGATTGGGTTCAAAGAGGGTTATTGTGATTTTCTATCTAGTGTAGGTATCCAAGACAATCTTGCCATAACGGGGTTATACACTTGGGATTTAGAGAAAAGCCTGCATAAAGTAGCCCCAAATAAAATGGAGTGGGAATCTGTACCAAGGTTTACCCAGGATACTGGCAACTGCGTTGCTGAATCAGGTGCCCATATGGGACAAATTAGGCAAGTAGTTGAGTGTTTTGAGGGAAAACAAGAGGAAAAAGTCCGTAGATGGTACACCCCTTGGATGTATGCTGTTTCAAGGAACCAGATTTTAGGGGGAGTATCAGGGGCTGGTTCTACTGGAGCAGCATTAGCAGGGGCTTTACAGAGATATGGTGTACTTTTTACCGATGATGTACACCCGGATACTGGAGAAAGCGTTCCCCCATATAGAGGCTATTCTGATTTATGGGGGCATAGACGTTATGCAGGGAGGATTGAGAATGCTGTTTATGGCAAGTGGGCTGAAGTGGCAAGTGACAATCTTATTGTTGCCCTAAAGATTACCACTATTGAGCAATTAGTGGAAGCGGTCCAGAATAGGATGATGGTAACTATTGCATCATATAGGGGATTTTCAGGAAAGGCAAAGGACTATAATGGATTCGACGTGTATGTACCCTCTGGTAGATGGGCGCACCAGATGTATTTCACTGATTATAATGAGGAAATAGGTGCTCTTTGGAGAGGAAACCAATGGGGTGATAACTTATCGTTGTTTCCTACTGGTAGACCAAGGTGTGGTCGTCCTAATGGTGCTTGGAATCTTATTTCGGATATTAAAAATGAAATGAGAAGTAACGCTGCTGAAATATACGCTTATCATAACTTTAGTGGAGAACCAACAGGACCTGATTATGGGGGACTATAACCCATTGGGAGTTTTTACCTATGTCAAATGATGATATTAAAGTAGTAGTGGATAAGTTGCATGACCTTAAAGTTGAATTACGTTCTGGTTTGGAGGAAGTAAGAACAGATGTAAAAACACTAGGAAAAGAAGTTAGTCAATTAAGGATTGAGTCTGCTGGTATTTTCGTTGTATGTCCCGAAACTAGAAAGATGGTATTAGACCATGATGAAATACTAAAAGGACGTGCTGGCAAATTAGGGCACGTTGCTAGGTTGGAAAAGCTAGAGAATTGGCAATCGACAATGAGACTATTTCAAACCGCCTTGCAGAAAAAGGCATTAGCGCTTTTAGCAGCAATTGTTGCTGGGGTATCAGCACTATTTGAGATACTAGTTAGATACCTTTCATCTCTTGGGTAAATGCCAAATGCTCATATCCAACAAATTATTAGAGCAAAGACGTTGGGCAACTCACGCTATAGATAGCTCTATAGGTAAGCCCAAGTCAATTATAAATGCTTGGGGTATAAACATTGGTTTAACAATGGAATTATCCCAAACAGAGCCGCCTAAGTCAATCGACAATGGAAAAAGGTTTGTTTGTGGAAATACACTAATTGAGTTGGAAGAACAAACAGGATGGTTAAAGGAAAGGATAATCGTAGAAAGGGGTGCTAAACCCCAATATGTTTTTACTTTGGAGTCAAGTAAGCAATTAGAGTTTTCGTATCAAGACGCACTAACTGAAGATGAAATAAAAGAGGGTGTAAAAAGACCAGAAGAAATAGTTGGGTCTTATGCTGTTTTTCACAATAGGCGAAAAGTAGCGCACATTTACCGCCCTTGGGCAAAGGACGATAGAGGGGATACAATCTATTGTGATATGCGGATTAGTGGTAATAAACTATTTGTTGAGTTGGACCAGCGTTGGTTGAATAGGGCTAAATATCCTATTGTAATTGATCCAACAATAGGATACACCGATATAGGGGCTACTGCTACTGGTTTCCAGAATACTATGTATTGCTTCGGCTATTACCCTATGTTGGAAAGTGGTAGTTTGCAAAGTATCCATCATTACGTATCAAGTAGGTTTGGTGGTGGTATATGGGGTATGTATAGTGATAATGGAAGCAATCACCCTGGAAGCCTTTTTGCCTATAGTGACCCCTATCCAACAGTATATGACCAGATGCTAACTGGGTGGAATACAATTCCTTGTTCAGGTGATTTAACTATAAATAATTATTGGTTGTTCTGTTTTCCGGCGGTTTGGACTTCGGCGAGATATGATAGTTATAGTGGGGTTGCTCTAAGATATAAAGATATGGTGTTTCAAAACCCCCCTCCCGATCCGGCACCTGCTGGCATGGGGATTGCAAACAATAGGGCATATTCGGTATATGTAACTTATGAGGAAATAACACCACCAGCAGAAGCAGGTTTAGTACCCTACGGTATAAGCACTAATCCAAGATTAAAGTCAAGTAGGTTTATCATACTAGAGGCGACAAAGCAGCCGTCTTTGATTGATATACAGACCACAAATAAGCCCAATAGGATTACCTTGTTTTAATGGGGTGTTTACTTATGAGTCTTCCAAAGTTGCCAGTAGGTAATTCGTTTGACGTGTTTATAGATAGACTGAAGAAAGCGTCGGATCAAACTGGGGTGACTGATGCTCAAATTACAGCAACCTTGTATGATGCAGATAGTGAAGTAGTTGAGGGTTGTGATGGTATTGCCCTAATGGGAGATGGGGAGGGTTCTTATAGGTGTACTTTAACCCCAACAATTGACTTAGAGAGTGGGAGCTTTTACAGGATTGTATTACAAGCGAGCAATTATACCCTAAGATGGGAACAATGGTGTGAAGCAATTAGCAGAGATTTTGAAAGGTAATAATAATGGTAGAACCCTATGCGACAAAAGATGATTTGGAAAGCGTGTTTGGTGCTGCGAATATAAGGGATTGGGCTGATAGGGATAGGGATGGAAACCCTATAAAAATACAAGCCAATATCGAAACAGCGCTCAAAGAGGGGGCGCAAAGGATAAATGATAGGTTCAGGAAAAGCAAGTATGCTGTTCCCCTTGCATCAGTAGATAATGATGCAGATGACCTATTGGTAATTAAGGGTGTAAATGCCCGACTATCCGGTTGGATACTATGGGAAAGTAAAAGGGTTGAGGACGTGCCAAGTTTGCCGAAAGATTATTGGCGCAAACAAAGAACAACAGCGGAGAAAGACATAAACGATTATTTGAGTGGTGCTTTGAACCTAAACTGTACCCTCAAAAGCGCTATGTTGAGTAGAGACGATTTACCAGAGGCATTTTGATATGAGAATTACATATAAGTTGAAAGCACTAAAAGAGTTTATTAGTAAGTTTAAGGCAGAGTTAAAGGATGGAACTGGAATCCTTGGAGAAGCCTTAAAGGATTGGGCGTTTGTTTATAAGTTGTTTACACTAGAAAGATACAATATTTTTGCAGAGGGTGGCGGGGATTGGCCGCCATTAGCACCAAGCACAGTCAGGAAAAAAGAGAAAAAGGGGCTTGACCCCAGAATTTTAATAGAAACAGGAACCCTATTTGATACGTTAGACCCGGCTTTGAGCTTTGATCCGGATAGTTCGAGTGAAATAACTATAATGAATGGAATCGTTGGCGTTGGCTTCAATGAAGATATGCACGCTCCAAGCATAGAGAAGGGTCATCCATTGACTATAGCAGAATTAGGTGGGTTCCATCAAAGAGGGACAGTAAACATGCCCCAAAGAGAAATACTAGTTTCTCCAGACAAAGATGCTACTGAAGAAATGGTGGATATAATGCAGGTTGCTATAGTGGATTTACTGGAAAGGACGAAAAATGGACCCGTTCAGTAAGGCATACAACCTATTGTGGGAATGCTTGGAATCAAACAGAGATTGGAGAACTTCCGTTAAGATAGCGAATAGGGTTAGTTTCACTAATTCCTATCATAAAGACCCCAGAAAGATTGCCGCACTTACAGCAGACAGACCCACTGTTGGGATTATGCCCTTTGGGGCAAAACCACAACTGGGTATTTCATCCAATACAGATATATGGGTCGATACCCATAGGATTATACTTGTAACTGGTACTTTGAATGTCAAGGATGAATTGAATCCCTTGAAGTGGGAGATTATTAGGTCATTTAAGTCCTGGGTGGATAAGTTTAAGAATCTGTATTTGGATGAATTACCCACGTACAATTATGTAGTGGATTTTAAGATGCCTTCTTACAGTCAAATGCCGTTTAATGAAGTAGACAACCTAACTATTGTTGGATGGGTTGCTTACTTTGATGTTGAGATAAGGATGAAACTACCAAGTAGCGTTATTAGCCCTTAACAATGGAGATATTTCAATGAGCGTTATTTCTGGTTTGAATGCTTGTGTTGACGGTATCAACACAATGGGAAAGTGGACTGTTGAACTATCCAATGAAGTAAAGTCTTGGTTGGCCTCAAATAGTAAAAGAGCCCCTGGGTATTTACCCGGAAACTTTGATTGGAGTGGCTCTTATGAGGCATGGGGTTATCAGCCCTTAAAGATGCCAACAAATGAGTTTACTTTTACTGGTTCAGTCGATGGGGCAAAAGGTGTTTCTGGTGATGTTGTCGTTGACTCTGTAGAGATTACTATTGGGGTGGAAGCGGCAGACATTATCAAGCATACAGTAGAGTTTTCTGGTAATGGAGCACTAACGAAAGCAGATATTAGTGCAATATCCGATGTTGAATCACCTGAAGCGTTTACATCATTGGGTCTTAAAGCCTATTTGGGAGATATTGCAGAAAGCCCGTTGTATTCGGAATTGTCCGATGTTAGGACAGTTACACTAAGATTTACTGCCGATAACAAAGAGTACAATTCCAGCGGAACTAGTGGATATACGAAAAGGTTAGCCGGAAACATAGGGGGTGAAGTTACTATTTCTGTTTATGCAGATAGTTTAGATGATTTACCCGATGAAGGGGATTTAGCAGCACTTAAGGTAATGGTGACTGATACACTATTCTGGGAGTTGAAATGGATTATCTTTGCCAGTATTGGGGATTTTGCGGCAGATGTTGAAACTGGGGATTTGATTGGTGCGGAATTAAGTGGCAACTTTTCGGGACTCGCTTTCGATGGTTCGTCTTGGTTGGAGGGGGAGATTGTTAGACCGGATTCGTCTATATGGTGGCCGTTTACCTAATAAACACTAATTATGCGACAATGGGGGTATCTTTTTCTGCCAATATACCCCCAGGTATCCTTGTCAAATTGGCATAAGTACCCCCATTGTCCTATTTAATTGGAGAACCCTAAGATGACAACACGTTCCCAAGCGACAGCAGCGCCCATTGAAGTTACCATAAATGGAAATGTCTATAAGGTAAGCCCCCTAACTGATAAAGATATAGGGGAATTAGATAACTGGTTGAGAATGAGACTAATAACACTTGCAAGAGAAACGGCTAAGGGGCTTCCCGATGACGAAAGACAAAAGCTCATGGATGATGCTTTTCGTTCCGCTATGTCAATGTCTTGGATTAAGGATAGGGGCTTAATCAGAAATACCCCAGAAGGAATGACTAGATTTGTTTATCAGTTGTTCAAGAGAGAACAACCTAATTTGACAATGGATCAGTTGACAAAAGACTTAAATGCCGATGGAAATGCTCTATCCTTGGTATTAGATGTGTTTAAGCTATTGCATGGTGTTATTGGTGATGTTACCGAGGACGAATCAGAAGAGGAAAAAAAGGGCTAAACACCCAATATGTAGAAGATAGGGACAATGTTTATAGGGCATTAGCAGAATTAGGCTTTTCCCCTCAGATTGTTTCTGATATGACACCCGAACAACAGTATATGCTTTTGAGTAGTAAGGATGTTAGGGTAACTCCAAGGGGTAAAAAATATAAGTCATTTGCATCATATTCTGATCTTCTCCAATTTCAACGGAGTAAAAAGAAATGGCAAACCAAGTAATCATAGAATTAGTGGCAAAAGACCTAACTTCTGGGGTATTAGAAGCCTTTGCTAATATCGTTCAAGCGTCTACTGAAACATCAAAGAGTAAGATTGACGAATTAGATGTTTCTTTTGATGGTCTTGACACCAGTGTTTCATCTAGTGTAGATAGCTTAGTAAGTAACGTAGAGCAAACGGCCAAGTCAATAGACACTATGGCCAACAAATCAAGTAGTTTGAAAAAGTTTGGTAATGCGATTGATTCTATGGTAAGTAGTGGTGTTTCCAGATTAGGGCAATTGACTAAATCCTTTGGTAAGGTTAGTGCTAGTGCCGCTTCATTGCCTATTACGGCCATAACCCAAGGTGCCTCTTTTGTTGGGGGTGCCTTTAAGGGTGCTGCATCTAGTGCATTAGGTTTCGCTAAGTCTTTGGTTTCGGTGGGCAGTGTTAGTGGGGGACTTGCTTCTGGGGGCTTTGGGGGAATGCTAATTGCTGGAAGGGGGCTAATTGCACTAACAGACAAACAACTAAAGGCCGAAGCGCAACTTGAAACAGTACTGAAGAGAACAGGAAACACAACAGGATACACAAAAGACGAAATAATTGGATACGCCCAAGAGTTACAAAAGGCAACTACTTTCGGTGACGAAGCAACTATTGCCGCATCTTCCCTAATAGCTTCATTTAAGACAATTAAGGGGGATGAGTTTAAAAGGACTATTTCCCTTGCACAAGATTTGTCGATAGCTCTTGATAGAGATTTGAGTAATGCCTCTAGGGCATTAGCTATGTCATTAAACTCCCCAGAAAGAGGGTTAAGGCGTTTACGTGATATGGGGGTTGATTTTAATGATGAACAAAGAGCTATGATTAGGCAAATGATGGAGCAGGGACGACAAACAGAAGTGCAACAATACTTGTTGCAGGAATTAGAATCAAGATATGGGGGCACTGCCGCAGCCGCTGCTGAAGCGGGTGGCAGCTTTGAGCAAATGAAGAACGCTTTAGGGGATATTGGTGAATCCATTGGATTACAGTTAAAACCCCACTTTGATTCGTTGTATAAGGATGTAATCAAAGTTGCGGAGAAGTTTGAGGAATGGTCCCCCATTATTGGACAATTTGTTGGATTTTCCCTAAATATGTTTAAGGGTTTTGCCACTAATGTAGTTGAGTTTGTTAAAGATACTACCCAGTTTTTCAAAGAAGTTTGGGATGGGGCATTTATCCTATTGGATGAATCATTAGAGGGTGCGTCTTCTGGTTTTCGTGAAATGTTTTCAGGCGCAATAGATATGGTAGATGTTTTATTAGGGTCTTGGAGGGGGTTCAGGGATGGAATAGTCTATTTAACCTATCAAACCGTTTACGGGTTTCAAGCTATATGGGAGCAAGTAGTTGACTTTTTTCAAGTATCATGGATAAAGATGCAAGGACTTGCCGAGAGTGCATGGTTGGCTATTGGACAAGCTAGTGTAAAATATGCAATGCCCACGTTTGCAAAGCTGTTTATTTGGTTGGAAAAGAAAAAGAAAGCGTGGAAGGGGGAGAAGTGGCTTTTAACCCCAGAAGAAGAAGAACGCACCATACGTTCAACCCAAGAGCAATTCCTAAACAAATACAGAAAACAGAGGCAGGATATAGAGAGGCAAACTAATGCTTTAGTGCTAGAACAGAGAATAAAACATGAAGCGAAAATGGCCCAAATAGGCCAAAAGAGTTTGGATAAATTGGATGAATGGAAGAAAAAGACTAAGGATTATCCAAGGTTAAGTGCCACCATAAAAGATGCTTGGGAAAAAGCAGCAAAAGCACAAAAAGAGTTTAAGGTAGAACTACCAGACTTTGATATTGGGGATGTTTTCGGTGACTTAGAGGACGAAACAATAAATGCGGAGAAAGCGCAGGGTGGTTTCGAGGGGATAGAATCACTCTATAAGAGAATAGCAGCAGGCGCAGCAGCGAGAAAAGAGGAAAGGGTAAATGAAGCTATAGAGGAAAACACTAGGGGTATGTTGGAAGAACAAAGACTTGCCACCAAGGAACTACAGAAGTTTAACAAGCGAAGAAGAAATGAAGATAGGTTTTATGGTTTAGAAGAACGCTTTGGTACTGAAACAGTAATTCGATAAGAGGGAATACACTATGGCAGAGGCCCCTTGCGAATACATGGAATTGCACGGTTCCCCCACCGACGAATCGGTGGACATGGAAAAACCAAACAGTTATACGTGCAAAGCGCAGTATCTTTGTAACTGGGCGGATAGATATGATTTAGGTGGGTGGTTTCTTACTGGGGATAATGGTCTACCAATAAAGTTTCCACACCATACTGGTTCAACTAATGTTAGAGCTAGGCGTTTATCCGTTAAACCTTTTGATGCTGAACAACTGGGTAGTGGTACAATCGCATCATATCAATATGCTATACTTGAAGTGGATTATGGGATACCATCATTTGAGAAGGGTGCCGCTAGTGAATTGTATTCCGAATCCATCGAACCAGCAGCGGAGTTTTTAACCCTTGATAATGAACTATTTGCGTGGTCTGATGGTGAAGAACTAAAAGAGAATGAGGCACCCGGCAGATTGTTTATCACTTGTGATTACGTACTTAGTAGATATGGGTTAACGTCTTTACCCTCGGCCGTATTTTCCCTAATTGGTTGTGTCAATAATGCTCAATTTGTTTCACCCACTTTAGGGTGGACATTTGCAGCACAAACCCTATTGTTTAATCCGCCAACAGCAAGTAGGAAAGTGTCAACCGACTTTAAGAGTCTTGTATGGGATATTACAATAAGGATGACATATAACCCAAATACATGGAATAAATTCTGGAGGGCAGATACCCAACAGTGGGAAACCATTAAAATAATTGGTGGTTCTACATATAACAATTACACTCCAGCTAACTTTGGTGCATTGTTACCAACATGATTAGTAAAGATAGACTAAAGGACATAATTGTAGGTAGGTCCACTATCGGCGACCTTGTTGAAACCGTAAATGAGTTAGTCAAGATAGTGAAAAAGGGCCAAAATATGGGCCCTGGTATGTTCCAATCAAGTGGATTTACACTTAAGAGAAAGACCGCTGGCAAGGGTGGAGAAGAGGGTAAGGCTGGTTTCTGTTTCGTTGGCAAAGATTCCGAAATAATTGATAGACAAGTGGAAGTTTATAAAGCAGGTACCTCTGGGCTACCTACCCAAGAGACTGAAACTGTATGGGATACGTTCAATCAGTGGGTCGATTATTGGATGGGTGGAATTAGAGGCATTGCTGTTTGGAGCGAATTAGATAGATACGAAATAGTGTCATTAGAGCCCCTAATTGAAATGATTAAATGTAGTGTAGATGAACCAAATGGTGTTGAATATGGGTCAACATCAGTGTCCATTAAACTAATAACCCCAATGTATCCTATTGGTGCTACTAAATATCCCAAAAACACTGAACCGACTAGTGCAAGAAATGTACTAAGATTTCCTTGTACTGATAATGCCCCTATGATTGCAATTTATGATTATCAATCAGATTTGTGGCGTGGATTGATTACACCATACGCAGTTACTTGTACAAACCCCTGCCAATCTTAAGGTAGTTAGGAATAATAATGGTTTCGCCCTTAATGCTGGTCGATAATGGGTTCTTGGTAAGGGGATATGGCCCAGGTAACGCTCACCTAACCTTTTATGACGATCCCCTTGCTTATCCATGTTCTCCCCCATGTGCGCACTTTCTCGATTACACGCCCGATTGCGTGGGGGTTTCTCTTGACATATCAAACGCTTATCCTTGCATATCCGGGACATTCTACTTGGGGTATACAGGCTGTTACTCGCGTGGTTGTAACTGGGCACCTACTTATTATGATAATTGCCCCGATCAAAGAGGCTATATTATCCCTGGTATTTCTTCTGGCTTTGGAGAGTTTGGAGAGTCTGGTCATATATTTGTTAGGGTTTATTGTTATGGTGGTCAATACTATATTGGTGCATATTTTTACAAGTTTGGGTATTATGACGCATACAATAACTGGCTTGTTCCACAGACTTATTATGCTATAAATGGTACTAAGGGTGATCGCATGTGTGGGGATTTTCAGTTCACTCTGGAGAAAAACGAGTCTTTGAAATCGTACAATGAAGAGTTTAGAGAGAATTATCCAGACACCATTGAAGTGTTTAGTGCACATGGTTCAGAACCAACAAAGTGGTACGAAACCCTTACAAATGAAAGCATATTCCTTAGTGCAAACGCCCATTGTGGTTGTGTAGATTGGCCGTTATCAGTAGAATTATCAATTAGTGGAACATTGGTTATTTGGGATTCTTTTTATAAGGAATATGTTTACATAGATATTTCTGGTACTTATCCCCTAGAAAGACCCGCCTACCCAAAGTGTGACCAAGATGACTTCTGGTACACTAATGATAGATGGATTGCACATATTACTGGTTTGGAGTACGAATATAGGGGTATTATACATTCTGCGACATTGGAGTTTTTACTTGGGGTAGGGACTAATGGGATTTATTACGGCAATCTTAGTGTTAGTGGGTATGGGTATAGTATTGTTGGCCCTTTTGTATACAACGCTAGATACAGAAGCAGTCAAGACGAATATGATGAATATGGTTCTTGCTTAGGTACATTTACCCTAGATAGATATATTGGTTCTGAAGATTTACCCGATTCCGTGGAGATTACGATATGAGATGTAATTATGTTTTAGTAGAAAAAGATAGGTATAAATGCACTAGATGCGGCAGAACAAGTAGAACCATAAAAACAACCCATTGTCCTGATACTCGCATTTTCAGTAGAAGTGCTATTACCCCAAAGGAAACACTTAATGATGATACACTCAAGAGCATAACTTATGGGAAGGTGATTGATACAACAGTAAAACCACTAATTGTGGTTCTTGGGTTACATTGCTCATTATCTTCTGCCCTAGCTATGGCAATGGAAGAGCTAGGCATCTTTATGGGTAAAAAGACCAAAGGCGGAGAAAGCCAAGCATTGGCCTTGGTGCTTGAAGGGTTGTTTAGGTTTCCAAGCACTAGGTCAAGTAGAACACCATGCGAAACCAATACAATACTCAATAAGGTAATTACCCAACATATTAAACAGTCTGGGGACAAACAAGTCGGTGTTAAATACCCTACTCTATGCGCACTAATGGAAAACATTGACCATAACAACCTAATCATAGTTGACATAGCGCGACCATTGGAAGACTCTATAAGGTCTTTGGTCTATAGGTCAACTCCAGAGAACCCAACCCATCCAAACTGCTCAAGTGAGAAAGCAACCAATGTGCAAATGTTTTTGCACACAAAGAAAAGGGTATTTCTCAAAAGGTCAAAATACCCATATATTAGAATTGGTGCGGAAACTTTAGTAAGAAAAACAGAAGCCACCTTGACAAGATTGTGTGATTTTCTCGGTATTAGTCCGACAAAAGAACAGATGGATAGGGCAATAAGTGTTATTGACCCAAATAAGGTTAGGCATACCAAAGATGTAATGAAACCAAAATGGTATGATGACACTACAATTATCATAAAGTCATACGAAAGACACAATGAACTAAATAGACTAATTGACCAGTTGCTCGATAGGTGGCCCGATGTTGAGATACTTGTTGCGGATGATAGTGAAAAACCCTATTTTAGGTCTGAAGTAACTACATATAATTTGCCCAATGATATAGGATTGGCGCATGGTAGGAATTACCTAATTGATAGGGTAAAGACTCGTAATGTAATCATAATGGACGATGACTTTATACTAACCGACAGAACCGATTTGGAGTATTTGCACAATAAGTTTAACGAGAATAATCTTGACATTTTGGCTGGGGACGCAATTAGGAATAGTAGAAAGACACCATTTGGTATTTTGTATAATGATGGTAAAATACTATATCAAAGGGCAAAGGAATATGATGCAAATGGTGTAACTATTGGCAACTACGTGCCCAATTTCTTCATTGCGAGAACGTCCTCTTTGAAGAGAAGTAGATGGGATTCGAGACAAAAAGTAGGGGAGCATGTAGACTTTTTTATTAGGGCAAAACGTAATAACTTGCTAATAGGGTTTACACCTAATGTAGTTGTAAGAGACCCTGGTGGTGTCAAGAGGACAAATCTCAAATATTGGAAGCATAGGCAAAGAGCCCATAAGTTACATCACGAAGCAATCGTTAGATGGTGCAAATACTATGGGTTGACCTACTATCAGAATGGTTTCCTGAAAGAATACTACCACAATAAAAATATGGGGGATAAAAGTGTGGCCAGTATCCCTAAGAAAATCCACCAAATATGGTTGGGTGATAAGCCTATTCCAGAAGAGCAAAGAGAGTGGATGAACCAATGGAAAAACTTTAATCCTAATTGGGATTATGTACTCTGGAAGCAAGTACCCCATAGAATAATACACCCAGAATTATTAGAGTTATTACCCAAGTGTTATTGTATTGCTCAACAAACGGACATAATAAGACTGTCCATTCTGTTCAAGTGGGGCGGTATTTACTTGGATACTGATTTTATACCAGTGCAAAAACTGGATACCCTACTTGATTACGCAAAGAAACACGATAAAGAGGCATTAGTGTTTAAAAACGGGACAGGCGACTACCTGGGTAATGGTGTAATCGCTTGTGTGCCTCAACACCCACTTATAGAGCATTATATTAGGCTAATTCCCCAATACTTTAACCCAAACAAGGGGAATAGCATTGGCCCGCCCCTACTTACCCTTGCCTACAATGAAGCAAAGGAAAACTTTTTTGATATAGGTGTAATGCCCAATGATGTATTCTATCCAATAGAGTATAAAAGAAGGGGGGAATTAGAAGATTCCCCCCTTAGATTCGCTACAGATGAAACTGTAGGCATACATACCTACGCTGGGCAGTGGCACTAGATTACATCATTGGAGTATTTACTTCTGGGGTGCAAATGGTCCACTGATTGCTGGTCACTTATGTTTCCGTCTTTTTCCACTATGCAAACCTTGTCGCAGTCTGGTTTGGGTACTTCCACTAATTGTCCATTTACGATTTTCATTATTCTGTATATGGGATAATCCTTTGGAGCATCTATCCCAACCCTAACTGCTGTTTTGTTTGTGGAAAAGACTCTGATACAAATAGGGCCGATACCGATAGACTCACCCGGTTTTAATCTAAGGCAAAGCATCTAAAAGTCCTCCGAACTATAGGTTCCAATAACACCAAGATTATTCCAATCTTGGCCGATCGAAAGCTCAACTGATATTGGGGTAATCATCCAATCGAAACTTCTCATAAGCATTAGTTGGGTTATTTCATCTACGGTTTCTCCGTAATTAGGACTATCTTCTATTAGGGTAGTTAAATCATCGTGTATGTTTAGCACAACTCTATGACCCGCCTTGCATAATCGGATCATAGCCGCTATGGTGATGTCAGAAGCACTACCTTGAATAGGGGAATTAAACAATATGGTGGGCTCTAGTGGCATTCTACGACGCCGACCATTTAGTGTTTCTATGTACCCGTAAGCATCATAGAAATGCTTTACTTCTCTTTGCCAGCGTTTTACCCCTTTATACCTATCCCAGAACCCCGATTGCCACTGCACTAGATACTTGTCTGGTATACCGATTCTCTTTGAAATACTTTTAGGGTAAGAACCATAAAATGACGCAAACACAATTTCACTCTTGACGAAAGTACGTAGTTTCTTTTTGTCCCCTAGTACCATCTTATGGTCTAAAATACCAGGGTATATTTTCCTTAGGGCGTCTGCCTCTTCCCAATGTATATCCACCCCGTTTGTTATTGCGTCAATTAGCTTTCGATCTTTTGAAGCCATAGCTAGCACGCAAACTTCTATTTGCTTGTAGTCGCCCTTTAGTAGTTTCCAACCATTGGGAGCAACTATAACTTCCCTAATCTCTGGATGTTTCCTAATTGGGAAATTCTGAACATTGGGCTCTTCACTGGATAGCCTACCAGTGCTAACGAATAGTCCATTGTACTGGGTATGTATCTTTCCGTCTGGATACACTAGAGCACTATCCCTAGTTAGGTTATTAAGGTAAGTGCTCAATAGCTTCTCATACCCCCTAACTTTCAATATGGCTGATATTATTGGACCATATACTTCATGGGTTCTGTATTTATCAAGTGTTTCTTCCCTTGTGTTTGGAAGAGGGCTACCTATAGAGTAAAACAGCTTACTTACTTGTGCTGGGCTACATGGATTAAACGGCTTTCCAGTAGTTATTTGCAGATTTTTGATGGGTCCTACTTTTGATAGTTTCTTCTTTGCCACCAATAGTTCTTTATTAAACTTTTTTCTTAGGTGTTCTACCTTATTGAAGTCAATATCTAATCCTTGGGCTTGCATCGAAACCAGCGCTGGGGTTCTGTCAACGTACATTCTATAGGGCTTAAAGAGTGATCCCCCTATTTTGTTCTTTTGTTTGTGATACAGCTTCATTGTCCATTTACTGTCAAGACCGTTATATTCGAGCAGTCTTTTTACAGAATAACCCTCTAGCCTTTTCCTGTTTAGGTTATACACACTCTTTATTCTGAACCCAAAGTATTCTAGTGTGAGAAAGTCAAGGGAATGACACCTTTTTCTTTCATCTAGTGTAAATGCTTGTGCTTGGGTGTCCTCCCAATTGCGCCAAAGTATTCGCTTATCTCTATCGAATATATGGTAGAACCACTCTAATTCGTAGGCTAGGTTGTGTATGATTATTCCTGCATTATGCTTTGTCAATATGTCATATACTTGGTCGGCTACAATGGGGCACCACTCTAGGGCAATCGTTTCATCATTTGTATTTGTGAAAGCAATGCTCAATATCTTGGACTTTTTATGATATGGTCTTAATGTATTAGCTTCAATATCTAATGCTAATAGGCTATGCCCATGAACAATCTTCTGTAACTTCTCGACACCGAGCTTAGCGCGTTTCGCATCATACGTGGCAATGTTGGATGTAATCTCCCTTGTTGTTGGAATAATAGGGGATTGTGTTCCCATCCCCATTACAACCTTATCAATGGCTTCCCATATATCGTTTTTGAAGCAATCATATAGGTAATCTTGCCCCATTCTGTTAACGTATGATGGGTGTAAACAAGGGAAATACCAGCAAGCGTGATTGCCTACTTTTATTGGTACTTGTCTACCCCTCCAATTTGTTATGGTGTTTTCCTTTAGAAGTGCTTGTAATGGAATTGCGCCAAATCCTATAATCACCTTTGGCTTAGTTCGCTCTATGTCCTCTATCAAATACTTCAAGCAGCAGGATAAAGCTCTATTAGTTGGAGTACCCGGTGGGAAACATCTAACTACATTGTTCCATCTTATCCACTCTTTGGGTGTATTAGAGGGTAAACATGCTCTTAATGTTTGACCAGCTTTCCCAACAAACTGCTTTCCCTGTTGGTCCTCGTTTTTTCCTGGGGCTTCTCCGAGAATATAAATCCTTGGTTTGTTTGACCCAGTAGGTTTCATTTTAGGCGATAAGATTTTGAGTTGGTTGTAAGGGCAACTATCACACCCATCTTCGTTAAGGGTAATAGGTTCATTAGTCGATTTACTCTTAATCTGTAACTTGGTGAAAAGACCGTCCATTGTGTTTTCCCTTTAACTTATTGTGTTCACCAATAGTACGCTATCTACGCATTTCCTTTAGTATTTTCTTTTGGAGTTTCTTGTTCAAGTTAAAATACTTCTTTTGCCTCTTTTCCGAATAGTGGCTAGATACCACTGCCAGGGCGTGAATCCAAAGGAAAAGACCAATAGGGGGAAACGCTAGGGTACCAACAAGTAGAATCGCACTAAATGCAAAGTGGAAAATCTTGCCAGTGAACAAAACACCCAAAGGCGGACAAAAGATTGTAATGATGTAAAGCATTTTATTCTCCCTTGTTCAGTTTGGTTCGCACTGATTGTGACATTCTATAACGCATTAGCTCTTGGGCAAATGGAAGTATCCTTTCGCACCAATCGAGAACATGGTGCTTTGGCACATTGGATACTTCTACACTAGCATAAGGGCCTATTGGAAAACAAGCTGTTTTCTCAAAAATATATGCCTCTTCTTTTGTCATAGGCTTATTACCCTCCATCTTTTTTATAGCCTTTTCAACGTCAAACTCGTCACCCTTTAGGTCTGGAACTCCACGTAATAGGGCCCTCCAAAATCCCCTAATAAACTCATTTGTTTCACCCGAAATACTTTCCAAGCACTCTATTGCATATCTCTTCCCTTCAATGCGTCTGTTTGCTGCTTCTTTCTCATTTTCTGGTGGGGTGTGCAACCTAATCCTTTCCATTTAATGCTCTCCAATCTCTCAGAACAAATGTCACAATACTTTTTTATGGCTTCAATTCCTAAAGCCCTTACCCCAAGTTTCCTTGCTTCAAATAACATTGTTCCTGAACCACAAAAAGGGTCTACTGTAATTCCTCCCTTTGGTGTTATGTACCTAATCAGCCAATTAGCGAGAAAATTGGGTGTCCTTGCTGGGTGCCCATAAGTGGATGGGATATCACGGCTATTTGAATTAGCTACTACTATAACATTTGGGGGACAAGTACCCCCAGACTGAATACCCCTTTGATAAAAAGAGGCCCTCGATTTACAATGCAGCCCACTTGGCGACATCATTTTTGCTTGACTGAAGTCACTAGCCTTTTTCAATGAAACAAAGCTCATATCCATTAGAATCGCATCTTGTTGTCTGAAACAATTAGGGGAACCCAACCATACACAATACTTAATGGATGGTTTCAGTAAGCCATACTTTCTGCTTATGTGTACAGTTGGAGATGGTGCAATGTTGAACCAGTAAATATCCTGAACCACGTTCCAATCATTAGACCATTTAGACATAAAATCCCATATCCAAGACCGCATCTTTCCGCACTTTTCACTATTTGGTTGAAGTATAAATACTAAACTGCCGCGTTCAGTCAAAGTACGTTTGCAGTTATAGATAACAGTATTAGTCAAATTAAACCAATCAAGCACTGATAACTTACCGTATTCCCTTGGTACTTCTGGATATGGTGGGTCACTCACGATTGAATCAAACACACCATTATCAAAATATGGTAGAATCTTTGAGCTATCGCCATGTATTAGGCACACATTATCAGTGCAAGCGCAATCGCCTGATCTTGTTACCGTCTTTCCGCACCGATAACACTTCGGTTTTCCTGTTGGCGCCCCTAGTCTTTCTCTTTTCATTGGAACCCTCTAATGATTTGTACCAATTATTGCCGTCTTTGGTAGAGTACGAACTTTTAAGTGTGTGTTTGCCATACTTATGCCTCAATTTGTGAAATTGACTTAGTGTAATTCCTTCGGTTTCGTCTACATGATCCCACAACCAGGAATCCCCTATATCTTCTGTATATAGCTTTAGTCTGATTCTACTTCCCCCGCCCATTTACTTACCCCATTTTTCTTTGTTATAAGGTACTGATAATCGAATCCACTATAAGCTAATCCTGTATGGTCAACAACCCATATCTGTTTATTGTCAGCCCTAGAACGTAAACACTCCAATAAGTGGTCTACACCCTCTGGAGATAGGTGGGTAGTTGGTTCATCCCATATCTCTACTTCTGGAAACACGCCTTTTCTGTTGCTTATCAGACTCGCCATTGCTGTTGCGCCAGCGATTCTAAGTCTTTGTGTTTCTCCCCCACTCCAATTATTCCAATCTACTGGTTCGTCATTATTGGGTGAAATAATAGATATGTGAAACCCTGGAATAAACCTACCAGTAGTGCTTAGCTTCTCTACATCATATTTTATGATCCAATCTGAAAGCCCCAATGCAACTAAGTTATTCGCAGTGACAATTTCAAACTCCAAGGTAACGCTGTCAATTAGCCATAACCTTAGCTCTTTAAATCCATTTACCCAATAGGTTGTTCCTGCCAATTCCTTACTTAAAGATTTTACTCTAT
>JAQUQW010000007.1:33633-37726 GCA_028716245.1 Candidatus Omnitrophota bacterium
AAGTTATTCGCAGTGACAATTTCAAACTCCAAGGTAACGCTGTCAATTAGCCATAACCTTAGCTCTTTAAATCCATTTACCCAATAGGTTGTTCCTGCCAATTCCTTACTTAAAGATTTTACTCTATTGTTTATCTCTTTGGCATGTATAGTGTATTTGTGCAATGAGTTAGTACAATCGGTTAGCTCTCTTCTTAAATTCTTGCTCGACCTTTTTCTAATGGTTTCCCACCTACTTATTTCTTCCCTCTTTGTTTCGATCATTTGTTTCATTGATAGTATTTCGTTGTCAACTCTATTACGTATTTCCACTAATCTTTGTTTCTGGTCCTCTAATTCCCTAATTGCACTATCAGCGTCCGATTGCCCTATCTTGTATTTATCCATTAGGTTTTGTAACCTAATACGTTTTCTCTCAATACTTTTTGTTCTTTTGTTGTGCCGCTCTATCAAATCTTGCAAGTACAATTCGGATATGGGTTGTAAACACAAAGAGCACAAGGGGGCTGTTTCTTTGATTTTACCTAATTGGGTATCGGCACTTTGCTTTAGTTGCATCAATCTAATTAGCTTTTCCCTATAAGTATCGACTAATTCCTTTGATAACTGAAACGATTCGGTCGCCTCTTTTAGGTTATCGTCAATATCCTTGATTGCGATAATGGCCCTAGTCAAATCTTTGTTTGCTGTTTTTACCCTTTGATTTAGTTCATCTACATCATCTTTCAATTTGACTAATTGAGCTTTTGTTGTCTCTTCATTTTCCTTTAAGATTCCACGTAACTTGCTTATAGTGTTTTTTATCTCAATCTTTTTTGAGGCAAAACTAACACTATCTTCACGCAATTTAACCAGTTTACGCTCAATTGAAGCCGATACATCCTTAGCTTTATTGGTCAATTCTGACCAATAATTTAACCCTAATAATTGACTGAAGAACGATAACCGTTCAGCGGGCTGATTATCGAAAAAGTATCGGTTGAACTGACCGAGTAGAACGCACGCCAGAAATTCGTCATAGTGTAAACAGAGTAAATCGTCTATGTCGGATTGATTGGCAACTTTATCATTTAGCAGTATCTCGTTCGGATTCTGTTCTCTTTTAACGGTATGGGTTTTACCCTCTATCTCAAAAGTCAGGAACACTTGACAATATTTATAGCCCCAAGACACTACATTAGTAGCCCTTAAGCCCCTAGATGTTTTGCCAAATAAGCACCAACAAATAGAGTCCCAAAGATTGGACTTACCTACGGCATTTGCACCAAAGGAAACTGGGTTATCCTTGTTCATTCCCTTTAGGATATACAAACCAGGGGCTTGTGGAAACGATATTCTATGCTTTCCAGAGAACGAGCGAAAGTTTCGTATAAACAGAGAAATGAATCTCATTTTATCTATCCTTTAGTAATTTTTCACCAATCTCTTCTATTGATGAAGCTACCCTACTTTGTTTACAGTACTCAAAGAACACGTCCTTATAGTTCTTCAATAGGGTCTTTTTTGACGGAACCCTTTTTTTCTTTGTACGCTCTGTTGGTTGTAATTCGATCCCCCTAAGCACTAATCCTTTATCTTTGCAAGCCGTAACAATAGATTCCTTTACACTATTCCACTTAGTTGGATCTTTTAACTTCAACCGTACTTTGACGTGATCCCCCGATTCTAGGGAATCGTTTAATTGGGTTAAATCAGTTAGGTTAATTACCTTTTTTCTAATACTGCCAACAACCAACTTTGTTTCCTTGTTTTTATCCTTTATCCAGAGGGCGTTCCCTCTTGTCTTTTCTCCGAAGTGGACAGGGTGTGGAGGGCCAATATAGGTTATATTACCCAAAGTTTGGTACTTATGTATATCCCCAGATAATACCCTATATCCCTCAAACTCATAAGTGGACAAACCATTTACCCTACTTCCGTTAGGTAATTTTGCGCCGTCAAATAATTGATGGGCAAATATGTAATCAGCATTACCGAAGTGTATGTCCGTATATCCTTTTTTGTTATGGGGTAAAAATAAACAGTTGGTCCCTTGGATTTTCACAAAGTGCGGCTCTTTGTGAAACCAACAATAGTTCAATTTGTTTAGGAATCTGAAATAGGGTTCATCCGGTTTTAAGTAATCATGGTTTCCCATAAGCACGTGAACCGAAACCCCCAAAGACACAATCTTTGTGAGTTGGTCAATAACCCTATTGACCAACTCGCTTGGGTGATTGTCCTTTCGTTCTGTCAAATCCCCTAATATGATTAGGTTGACTATCCTATTTCTTTTTATAGTGGTATGCAACCAATTAAAAACATCCCATCTGTACCCCTCTAGTTCAGAGCTACTTAGGTGTAAATCCGCTATTACAAGGGCGTTCATGGTACTTCCTGTTTAATAGGGTTTATTAGTTAAGTCTTTCCCTAGTACTCTTTCTCTTTCCACTTTTCCCAAGCCGGACCCTTTTAGTCCTTTTCTTCTGTTTGGGTTCAATCGTTTTATCAGTTAGCTCTTGTAGCTCTTGTTCACTTTTGAAAACATCCCCAGCTTTTGTCCCAATGATTGCTCTTAGGGTATAAATATAAGTGTGAAAATAGTTACCGTCTTTATCCTTTAAGGGGGTTGCAATACAGCAAATAGGTGATATGTTGTGAAACCTTGCCATACCCATAATGTCAGTGGCGACAAGAGCGGGTCGCCTCTTTTCTTTGATAATAAGTAGGGGAATTTTCCTAAGTTTGGTTGCCTCTTCTGCTTTAGCTACATCCCTCAATAGGGTTTTCCACCATCGGAAGAGCAAACTACCCGGGCGCTGATAGATGCTGTTGCCAAGTTTCGCATCTGCATAGTTCTTACACTCTACTACAAAGTTTTGCACCAATGGTTCACCCAATGGGTCAACGCTACAAATATCCCCAAATTGATTAGTGGAAGTCCCCTTGGTTCCCATAGAACCACTCCCTCCACTTCTCCAAAGTACATCATGTTTTGTTCCAAGCGTCACCCAAAGAGAAAGCTTTCTGCAAATATCGCGCTCAAAAGCGCTACCTTTTGCCTTACTATTAGGTGGAAGCCGCCTTTTGTTCTCCGGCAGGGCACGGGCAATTTTGTATAGTGCTTCTTTACTATGGTGTTGTCCTACCTTATCCCCATCCTTTTCAAGTAGACTACACTTTCTGTTATGAGGGTTTCCACAATAGCATTTACAAACAGGGCACTTCCACCTTGTCGGTCCTTTCTTCTGTTGCTTTTTAGGTTCTTCTTTCTTAACGTCCTCAACAATAAGAGTGTCACTCATTTTAGTCCTCGTACTTTTTTCTAGTGGGTTCAAACCTATCCTCTATGTCGTTCCATGTTTGTTTGACATAAGAGGAAACCATGCGACAAACTTTCTTCCACTTGGTATTACTTAGTTCAGATACATCCCTCATAAAAGTCTTAGTGTTTTTCGGTAGTGGACTCCAATTAGGCAAGGGGATTGAGTTGGTTTTACCAATAGACTCCAAAAAGGATATGTTAGCCGATAGGTCATCTATACCATAATCAAAAATTATGGGAAACTCGCATGACCTAAACGGTTTGGCGCACTTGTTCTTTTCGCATCTTGCAATGATATGTATACCTACTACCCTATCTACTTTACTTATTGTCTTTTTCAGTTGCTTTTTCTGGGCCAAATACAGTATTTGGCTGGCATAAAAGTCTAGTGCTTTTCCTCCATTCCTGGTATATCTTTTTCCAAACATGACGCCTATGTTATCCCTTGTTTGGGATATGATTATTAGGGTACAATCATTATTGGATAACTTGCCTGTTATTCTACGGAACAATTCCGACATAGCCTTAGCTTTTTCTGTCCCATAGGTGGAAGTCCCCATATCTCTTTCTGATTCTTGTTTCGTTGTGAGTGCATCCAATGAATCCACTATAACAAACTTTGGTATATTGTTTGCCTCAATCCTATCACACAAATCCTTATAGAACTTTTCTACTGTATCAATTCCATCGGGGAATATAGCATCAGTTGGAAACCCTACACTTTGAGCAAAGTCTTTATCGAAAGCAAACTCCGTTTCGTAGTATATGACTTCCCCATTAGTGCAAACCC
>JAQUQW010000007.1:37826-41289 GCA_028716245.1 Candidatus Omnitrophota bacterium
CGCAAACAATCTGGAATAGGGTGTTTGACCAGAAAGTCTTTCCACTCTTCCAATAAATCTTCGTCGCTAGTTAGGGGTGTTGAGTTTCTTTCAATCTGTAATCCACTGTAGTTTGTTCTAATGCCTTTACCTTGTTTCTTAAACTTAATGTCAAAGCCCTCCATTGGGTCTTCAACAAAGATGCACTCTCCCGTTTCTTCGTTAATACTCAATTCGTTTATCTCCCGATGCACGCCAGGGGGCATTGTCCACAATTCTGGTTGTTCTCCATCACTCGATTTACGGTTTATGACCCAAACCGCTTTCCTAATCTTGGGCTGTAGGGAAGAAATATAGTCTTTATCTTCCCCTCTTTTTGACGCTTTCATGCGTTCTTCACACAAAGGGCAGGGTTTACCCTTCATCTTGGAAAGGCATAAGTAGGATTGTTCATCTGGGCCTACCCTGTAATGCACCCAAACATCAAAGGCAAAGTCTTTATACCCCTTCCAAGTAGGTGGACATATCCTAATTCTATTAGAACCGTCCTTTGGAGTAAAAGTATCAATCCCAGACTTAATGTAAGAATCAAAAGCACCCCCCGACTCTTCCGCGGAAGAGCGCACTTGGTCTTTTGTCCTACCCCTATAACTACCCCATCGACTTCCACTAGTTCTTTCTCTTCGCCGTTTCATCTGTTTCTCCCTTGTTAGTAAAAAGTAAACGCCTAATCACTCGATACTTTGCATCGTAGAACGCACTTACTATAGTGTAAACAAGTGAGTGAGTGCAGAATAGGACACAAAAGTAAACAACAACCGAAAGACCGATATAGTATAAATAGTCTAAAACCATTCTCTTTTTCTCCGTTTGCTCTTGGCACGTTCGATTGCTTCATCTTTTACAGACCCCATCTTTTCACCCTTTATCGCAGAAGTAGTGAAGTAATTACCCAACCATAATTCTACTAAATCATGTATTGCGTGGCTTCGCGTGCTAACGGTATCCTTCAAAACCCCTATTTTATTGGAAAGCTCTTTTGCAAGGGTATACCCCACTCTTGCTCTCTTTACTTTATCGTGGGCGACAACCAATTTACTTAACTTTGCCTCTGTTACCTTTTCCCCCTTTCTCTCTAGTTTGCTTCTAATGTCATTGTCCACTTCGGACATTACATAGTCAACAGCGTCTTTGTACCAATCCCTATGGGAGATTGCCTCTGCATATAATTCTCCCACTTTTCTCATTAGGTCTAATTGCCTAATTAGTTCCAAGTCGAGACTGTCCTTGTCAATTTTCAGTTGCTCTTTTAGTTCATTATACCTATCTGGTAATCTATTGGATAGGTCTTTTTCATTATAGTCTGCCGGAAAACATTCCTTGTCAAGAGGGTCGTGGTTGGAAACAACATCATTAAGTCTTGGTCTACGTTTCATTAGTGTTTTTCCTCTTTAGTTTGCGCATGTTTTTCTAGTGTCACTATAATATTCCACAACACGCCCAATGGATTCTACTAGGGTAGTTAGTCCATCCGAATTGTCGCATGGGGCAGAGAAACTATCCAATACCATTAAGGCATATTCTGGAAGTCCGTACTCGTTCATTGCAATAGCACGAAAATAACTTCTAATAGTTAGTCTAATGGTTTCGGGTGGCGATTGAATGCCCCTTAGAATCTTCATTAGTTTCATCCAAGACTGTTTCTTAGATATTGCTCTACATAGAGCAATTACTTCTGGGCTATCTAAGCTAGAGAGCATAAGACTATTGGCGTGTTTTACGGAATCCGCGAATTGGCACGCCATTAGATATGTGATAGCCCTTCTCGCACTTCCATTAGAGTTTTCCACTATAGCATTTACTATATCGTGGGAAACCCTCATATCTTCTTTTTCGATGATGTTGGAGAGAATATCCCTTATTGAGTTATCGTCGATAACTTGTAAGTCAAGACAAATGCACCTATTTGTAATGGTCTTGGGCACTTTGTTTTTTTCTGTAGTGCAAAGTATCCAATAGCACTTATCGTGTGGTTCCTCTATTGGTTTTTGCAATACTTGCCAAGCGGTTTTCGATAGTACATGGCATTCGTCGATTATGACAGCCCTGTTTCCGCCTTGCCAGCCCCCCATAATCATATTCTGGGTCAATTTCCTCATAGCGTCTGCACCACTATGAGTTGCAGCGTCAATTTCGGTTAGGTTTAGGGATAAATCGACCATGCACTTTTTTGCAATGATTCGCCCTATTGTTGTTTTGCCTACCCCACTTGGTCCACTTAGTAAGTAACTATGCGACGTGTTTTTTCTTAGGGCTTTTTCAAGCATAGTCGTTATATGGTCTTGACCCTTAATTTGTTTCAAGAGTTTCGGTCTGTATTTTATATGCAAGTCCACTTTTTCCCTCCGGCTTATATGCTGTAATCACACCAAAGAAAACAAAGCACGTTATTTGGCTCTTAAGGGTACTCTTTCTCGTGTTTGTCTCGTTTCACCTTGCTTCTCGGAAAATCGCAATTTTTAAGAGCCGATTATGGGTGATTTAGTAGCCCAGTAATCAGCGCTTTTTTTTCGGTGTTGTCGGCGCAACCCTCGAAACGCGACGCCGCGTTTCGCTGCGGCGAAACTCATTGGTCTATAAATGGAAAGACACTATCAAGACTCCCCAATAGGGCCGGGTCTTTTACTGTTCGCAAGGGAATGACTTTTGCTCCGACTTCCAATGCAACCTTTATCGAGTTGGTCTCTTCGCCCTTATCCAAGAGGACAACCGTAGTATCGTACCTATTACTCAATAGTCTCAAAGCCCTAATGAGACTCGGCTTGATATTTGTACTAAAAAGCGCAGTTGAGTGTATCCCAAGGTTTCGCCCCAAATAATCTACCCTAAGAGAATCAAAGGGCCCCTCGCAAATAACCAACGCCCTGCCCCCGTAAGCTATACGATTACGGAACAACACCCCGTAATTACCCCATTTTTCCATCATATAACGCCGTTTTGAAGCACCTATCGCCCTGCCAACCCATCCGGTTAGATTGCCTGACAAGTCATAAATAGGGAATATAACCCTATCTTTGTAATTACCAGTATTGGCTTTGTAAATAGGGTAATTCTTTAATACCCATCTTAGTGCTTTTGTATTATAACCCCTAGTGCGCATGTATTCCCAGAATCTATCCTTTTCCATTATAGGCACAAATTGTTTCGGCCAGGGAATTGGTTTGGGTTTTTCCTCTTGGGTCATTTTATCTAATATGTCTTGTAGTTGTTCTTTGAAACCCTTTCGATCTCTTAAGCCGCTCCACACAATACCATGTGCCGTTTTATACGGGATATGGCAAACTTTACTAATAAGACCGGCTAAGTCTTTCCCTCTATGACTTGCGTTTCTCCAACAGGACCACCTACCATTTTTAATGTTTATTCCAAGATGGAAAGATGGGTCGAGACTCCCGCAATATGGGCAATGGATGCAGACATTGCC
>JAQUQW010000007.1:41389-45915 GCA_028716245.1 Candidatus Omnitrophota bacterium
CAAAAACCAGTTGCCTTGCCATATACAACTTATACCGAATTTTACCCCGCCTGGGGTCTTTACTTCATGTAATAACTTGGTATATGTTATGATATGGTTTAATTTGTTGGGTTGTTTCCTCCAAATAGATATACGATTATGAGTGGATTCGCGGGCGTTTTCGCCCATAATCGTATATCTTGGTGTTGGTTGGAATGTAGTTTGTTTGGAGTATTTAGGATGAAAACACCAGAAGAAATGTCGGAGGACGAACTTAGGGTACTAAAGGCAAGAGTGGATAATTTGTTGGGTAATAACAACAAATCATCTAGGGATATAGTGTTTATGCGGTATATCTTGGAATTAGCTTCAGAACCCCCTAGTTCTGTTGCAGCACCATCATTATGCTCTTGTTTTGATAAGGGGTATCCACACCTAATGGAATTTATAGAGTCTATTGGTCCACTTGACAATAGGCAAAAATTGATTGCAATGAAAATGTGTGCGAATCTCATTGTTGGTCAGTTAAGGGAGATGGATATTCCAGTTAGTGTAAAGACTATATGTAATTGTATGCAAAGGATTAGGGATATTTTTGATAGGGCCTTTCCTGGGTATATTGAGTCTGGGCTGGTCGGCTTTGTCTATAGTGTAAATGAGCAAAACGGAGAGTCATAATGGATCGGTTAGGTTTTACAATGCAAGAGAATCTTCTGTATCTTATGGCGTATGATACAGAATCGGCGAAAACAATACATACGGTAATTCCACTATCTATGTATGATGGGGCATATAGGTTAGTAATGGAATCACTGTATAACTACTATAGGCGATATGATGTTTGCCCAGAGGACCATTTGATAGACTTGTGCGTTATACTTAAGAGCGGACACCCTAAAAGTATCCAGGACATTACCGATATACTCGAATCGGTATTGGAAACAAGGCGGAGTGGTGGGGTAAATGCCTCTTTTGTGATGGATCAATTAGGCGATTTTGTTAGGGCACAAAGACTAAAATCGTCCATTTTAATGGCCGCTGATACATTACAAGAGGGCGACCTTGATAAGGCGGAAGAGGCACTTAGGAAAACATTAGGTGAAAGCACTATAACATCTTTTGACCCAGGGACTATATTCGGCACACCAGACTCGCTTGAGTTTATGATAGATGATGCTGAAGTAGTCATTCCTACTGGGGTGAAAAGTCTTGACGTGTATAAGCTAGGGCCTACAAAGAAAGAAATGATGCTGTTCATTGCGCCACCGAAAAAGGGTAAATCATGGTGGCAAGTGCACTTGGGGAAAATGGCCTTAATGAGTGGATATACTGTAGTGCATATAACCCTTGAAATGTCTGAACATAGGGTGATCCAACGATATGTTCAGGCTTTATTCTCTATGTCAAAACACCCTAGTAGTTTCAGGTCAGTAAAGTTCTCTACTAATAAGTTTGGGCAACTTGTTGGCTTTGATATAGTGGAAAGGCACGATAATAAATCATTACATGATAGTGGTATCTACAAGTGGGTTGCGAAACAAACGAAAAGGATTCGGCCCCCTCTTGTTGTTAAAGAGTTTCCCACTGGGGAGTTGACCCCTCAACAATTAGATGCGTATTTGAACACCCTTGGGCAACAAAAGGGCATTGTTCCCGATTTACTCATTGTGGATTATCCAGACCTTATGCGTATTCCCACTAATACATATAGGCTGGAATTGGGTAACATATACAAAGCACTTAGGGGGATTGCAGTAAAATATAACTTGGCATTGTCTGTTGTCAGTCAATCCAATAGGGCTTCGGTGTCGGATAGTACGACTACGGCAGAAATGGTAGGGGAGGACTACTCTAAAATTGCGACTGCTGATTCGGTGTTAACGTACAGTCAAACCCAAGCGGAGAAAGCCTATGGTTTAGCACGATTGAGCGTAGATAGGTCGAGGAACGAAATGGATGGGTACATAGTGGTAATATCCCAGAATTATGTATTTGGGCAATTTTGCCTAAGGGATGTTGCCATGAGGCAAAAGTATTGGAACCTAATTAGGGAGTATTCCGATGAAAATGAGTGAGCAAGATTTGCAGAAAGCCTTTATAGCAGAGCAAGTGACCCGCCAGCGTAGACTTGCTGTTGAGCAAGCCCAAGTAAACATGGCATTTAGCATTGCCATGTTTAGGGCAGAGTGTTCAAAACAATTTCTTAATACAATGTTAGGGGGTGAAGGGCCCTGGGATGAAGAGACTATAGTTAACGAAAAGGTTCAGTTGGCTGTATCATATGCAGACGCTCTAATTAGGGAATTGCAGAGTGATGATTCTCCGATAAGGTTGCCAAGAGTAAATATGGGGGGATAAATGATAAGTAAAGAGGCTATATATGATTACGTAAATAGGGACTTGGGCAACATAGAGGCGGAAAAGCTCCAATTAGAATATACTTGTTATAATCAGTTGGAGCTTTTGAACCCCAAACCAAGGTTTAAGACAAAGCCCTATAGACATCAATTGGTTTCGTTTCTGATTAGTTTACACTATGACAATTTGCTATTGTTCATGGATATGGGCATTGGCAAAACAAAGGTAATGCTTGACACTTTTTCCTACTTACGGAAGCTAGGCAAAAGAAAGAGGGCATTAGTGTTAGTGCCTACTATAAACACATTAGATGTATGGGAAAGAGAATGTTTGAAGCATACGCCCCACTTGCGAATAAGCACTTGTGAGGGTTCTCCGGCAGAAAGGTATCGGATATTCTGGAAGAAAAACACGGATATAGTTGTAATAACCTATGCCGGTTTGACTAGGATGTTTACAGTACCCAAGGTAAAAGGTGCTAGGTCTCTTGTCGCTAATGTTAAATCTATAGGGGAAAGATTCGATTTTGTTGTGTATGATGAATGCACAGCGCTTAAGAGTCATAACACTAAAATATCATCTATTGCAAGAGAACTAGTTAGGCAAATACCCCGTAGATATGGTTTGACCGGGACACCCATAGGATCGACAGTGGAAGATTTATGGGCACAAGCATTTGCAGTTGACGGGGGAAAAGCGTTCGGCAATACTTTGGGGTTGTTTCGGGCTGCTTTTTTTAAACCAAAGAGAACCCCTTGGGGTGTTAAGTGGGTGTTTAAGAGAAACACAATGCGCCAAGTGAACCGAATAGCCCGGAGTGTTTCCATTAGATACCTAGCGGAAAATTGTGTCGATTTGCCGGAAACAGTGTCGATAGAACATGTAGTTCCAATGCCCGATGACGTGAAGAAACACTATGATAAAGCATTGGATGATATAATGGAAGTGGTCGATGATTCTGGAAGGGTAAATACCCAAGTAATAGCAAATAAGTTTAATCACTTATGGTCATTATCTAGTGGCTTTTTGACCCATAAGGGTGATGATGGTATAGTGGTAAAAGCCCCATTAACAAACATGAAAATACCGATGCTGTTGGAGATATTGGATGGAATACCGAAATATGACCAAGTGGTTATTTTCCACCATTATATTTACTCTGGAAAGTGGATAGAGTCGGCGCTAATCGAGCAAGGGCATAATTGTGTTTGGGTCTATTCTGGAACTAAGGGCAAAAAGGCTAAATTGGACTCTTTCTATAGTGGAAAAACACGTATCCTTGTGATAAACGACCAATCTGGGGCTCTTGGGTTAAACTTGCAGAACTCCAATAGGGTTATTTTCTACGAAACCCCTGTTTCCCCTATAGTATGGCAACAGGCGGTCAAAAGGTGCCATAGGATAGGTGGAAACAGAAAGGTGTTTTATCACTATATTTTGACAGAGGGCTCTGTCGACCATCAAATACTTGGCAATGTGAAACGTGGACGGAACCTATTGCGCGACCTAATGCGCGGGAGGGAAACATCATTGGGTATAAAGTAAATCACCTAATGCGCCGCGCCGTGAAAGCCATTCTGTTATGTACCCATAATGGGGGATTGGTAAGCTCAAGGCGCCGCGCCATGAAAGCCTAATTTATAGTGCAGAACGACTAAATAAGCGTTCCTTGACAAGTAACTATAATGGGGGAGTCGGTGGCCCATATTACGTACTAGAGAATACCAAGCGGACACCTTGGTAGTCAAGACTTTGGGATTTTTTTGTTCGTCGTAAGTGCTTATTCCGTAGGCACTTGTGACTTTATTCGGATCGGACCCCCCAGTGGCGGGATTGACTTCCCTGTCCCCCTAGTGATAATGGGTAATAGAGTAAGGAAGCTTGTGAGGGGATAACGGGTCCAAGGATGGGTAGGCCGATGGGATCGGCCGATACGGGTTGGTAGCCCTCCGTATCCGGGCCTTATGGCCGCACGATGCAAGCTGTTTGAAAATTGAGAGCGACGGGTGCCACCAAGGCTAGGTGGTGGACCGGAACATAGCCCGGACCCGATAGCCTCAACCTAAGCAACCCAAAGCAACCGAACACCCTACTGGGGAGTTTCCCCAGTAGGGTGTTTCATTATACCCCCTTCAACAAAAGAGGGTATAATGAAACACCCTATAGGTACGTAGGGCGTGTAAGGGTTG
>JAQUQW010000008.1 GCA_028716245.1 Candidatus Omnitrophota bacterium
CCGTGTATAGAAAACAGGGATTATCGAACAATCGTATTTCAACGCCAGTTTCACCGCCCCCACCGACATTGAAGCCTGCCTGCCGAAAAATTTAACTATCTGGCCGCTTTTACCACCCTGGTCCACGGTCATACCTACCGCCTGATTACTTTTTAGCGCCTCAATCAACTGGCGGCCTCCGCCGTCTTTGTGGATAATCATTGCCTCTTGCTTAAGCCGGTAAGAATTAAGCAGGGCATTTAACCTGGGAAAACCCTGATCGCGGACAAACAGGACAAAAGGAAAACCTAAATTCGCGCAAATAATATTGGAAAGCTCCCAATTACCCTCGTGCACAATCAGAAAAATTACCCCCTTGCCTCTTTTAAAAGCTGCCTGGATATTATCCTTATTTTCGATATGGATATACTTTTCAAGATACCGCTTATTTATGCGCGGGATAATTGAAATCTCGATTATGTTCTGGCCAAAAGCCTGATAGGCTTTGCGGGTAATCCTGGCGCTGGATGCGCAATCAAATTTATCCGCAACCGTCTTTCTGATATTGGCATAAGCAATAGCCCGGTGCCGCTTGTCAAATAAATAAATAAGGTCTCCCAGCCTCCTGCCTAAGAAAAGGCTGAAATTTAAGGGCACAAAATAGGTAAAAAAACTTAAACCCCTAAAGAGAATACAAATTAAGTAATCTGCGATTAAATTCTGTTTCATTTTTAGTTATGCTTAGTTTTATATCCAGGGCCACTATAGCTGCCCCCCAAATTTGCAACTCCCTGATCTTTACGGCATCCTTCTGCGTAGTAATGATGGCAGCTAAATTCATTTGGCGCGCTGCTTTGATAATACTATCAATATCTGCCTGCGTATAATCATGGTGATCGACAAACCTGAATGCTTTTGCGATCCTAATTCCCAGCGAAGAGACACAATCCTCAAACCCTTGCGGATTGCCGATACCGGAGAATACCGCTGCACTCTTGCCCTTAAAAGAATCCAAACTTAAAGAACCATCGGGACCGGATATATTGCTAAACCCTTCTGGCTTATGCATTGACTCTACGATCAAAGCCTGAGAGTTTATACCCCTTAATTTAGCGCAAAGTTCAGCGGTGTCCTGATCAGCACCAACTTGAGTCAATACAAAAATGTCCGCGCGCCTTAACGCGCTTAAAGGCTCCCGTAAAAATCCGGCCGGCAGCATGCGGTAATTACCAAACGGATTGGCCGCATCAATAGTCACTGTCTCCAGGTCTTTGAATATCCGCCACTGCTGTAAGCCGTCATCCAGGATCAAGGTATCTGCCGCATAATCCCTCACTGCTTTAAAAGCCGCTCTTACCCTGTTTTTATCGACAATCACCCGGATAAACGGAAGTTTTTTCTGCAGCATTGCCGGTTCATCGCCTATGCTTTGGGCCCCTTGTTTTCCGGTATCCCGTTTATAGCCCCGGCTTAAGACCACAATTTTTTTGCCTTGCGAACTTAGCTTACCGGCTAAATATTCGACAAAAGTAGTTTTGCCTGTCCCGCCCAGAGTAATATTCCCGACGCTAATTACTTTGGCGCCAAAACGCACCGGCTTTATTCTATAGAAACACGTCAGAATGACTACTGCTAAACCGTAAACAAAAGAAAGCGCAAATAAAAAACTTCTTAACAATACCGCCAAAGGGCCATTAATCTTGTAGCTAACCAGATTATAAAGATATTCTCTCGGTGAAAGCATAACTTAAATCACCTTAAACAGCATTAAGAATCCAATAACGATAAACATGGAAGCGCCAACATAACGGATCAAATCCGGCCGGATAAATTTTGCCATCAGCGCCCCCAGAAAGACTGAAATCACCGTAACGACAATATAGGCGCTCACCGAATCTAACCAAACAGTTACCGGCCTGCCGGTTTTGGCTGCCATGCCAATACCTACTAATTGCGTCTTATCCGCTAATTCCGCGAAAAATACCGCTCCAAAGGTAGCAACAAAGACCTCCCAATTCATCTCTAACTCTCCTCTCTAATATACGTATGTTAACAAAATATGATATCATATAAGGAGCATCCAGGCAAATGATTTCAAAGGTAAAAACTTAAGAATGGCAATGGGATATGAAATTTATTGGCTTACGCGGGTCCTGCCGATGACTGTTTCTCCTCCGCCTGGAGCGTCGTCGAACCCAGTCATCGTCACCCGCTAAGAATATGCTAATTTACAAGATTTCCGGTTTTTGCTGTAGGCACAATTAGAAGACTTTCGGCATTCCTAACTATTGATAGTGTGCAAGGAATTACGGCGAGTGCAGGCAATATCATTACGCGTAAGGAACACTGCGCTGCCGAAAGGAGCCGTAAGCCGCAGCACACGGCGAAAATCTTCGTGCCGAAGCAAAAGACGGAAAGCGAATTATTATTAGTATGTTTAGATTAATCCGAGGGCCTGAAGGAAAGGTTGCGGTCGATAAACTCAATCAATTTTTGCTGGTTGACCGTAGAGATATTGCGAAATTCCACCCCGATCCCCGGATACTCGTGCATCTGGACTTCTTTATCCGGGACCCAGACGACGACCGCCTCAAGTTCCAACTCCTCATTTTTTGGCGCAAGCTTCATCTTAAGCAGAACTTCATCCCCAAGCTTGAATTTAGCGCAGCCAAAGATGAAGGCGCCCACCGCGCTTAAGTTAATTATGTCAACCTTAAGGCATGCCGGAGAATCCTCTTTTTTGGATTTTAATTCTATTTTCAAATCGATGGGCAGGCGCTTGAACCTGCGGCGCAGCTGCATCTTCTTGATATTCTCGATAATCTTGTCTTCCTTAAAACTGTCTAGCGCCAAATCTTCGCTGGCATAGATCTCAATTACCCTGTCGGTGCCGGAGATCGCAAATACCCTTTTAAGATGCGCCGGGATATTTACAAATTTCATCCTGCCCCGGTGGTTAATCACCTCTTTATAAGCAATGATCACAACCGATACCCCCATATAATCTATCGCTTCAACATCCTCCAGGTTGCAAAGAATATCGGTGTACCCGTCGCGCACGCATTGGCCAACTACTTCCACCAGGTTAGCCGAATCAACATCGATGCGGCCGCTTAAATCCAAAATAACGATATTTCCTGATTGCCTTGCTTTTATCTCTAACATGTTAGTTTAAATTCGATTAGCGGGTTGCCTTTGAGAGTATTATGCGCCGGACAATTCTTGATAAATTCAAGCAGGGCCTTCTGCCTGCGCTCATCCAGCCCGGAATTTTTTAAATCTATATCCACATTGATTTTTCGAAAAGAAAATGGAGATTCATTGGAAAGTTCCGCAAAAACATTTAGCTTAAAATTCTCCAGGTTTAATTTGGATCCCTGCGCGTATTTACGGATATATACACCCAGGCAACTGCCTACCCCTGCTAAAAGCGCATCCAGAGGAGTCAACCCCTTGCCCTTTGCGTCGATAATGAATTCGCTTTCCCCTGCCTTAACCGTAAAAGCTAAATCCTGATTGTGCGTAACCTGAACCTTATACATTAAGCACCCTAATAGGCTTTTGCTTCAGCCTGTTTCTGCCAAAATTTAAAAAGCGCGATATTCTCTTTTGCCAACAATCCCGGGGTAATTTTAATTTTGCTTTTGCTTAACCTTTTTAATTTTAAATTAGAAACTGCCAGCTCATTAAAACCAAAATTCTTGGCATCTTTTATCCCGGCGCCAAAAACTACCCGTGAGATCCTGGCCCAATGACAGGCGGAAAAACACATCGGGCAGGGCTCGCAGGTAGAATAAATAGTGCAGCCGGATAAATCTATCTTTTTTAGCGACTTACAAGCAGAACGAATGGCGGTAATTTCAGCGTGGGCGGTAATATCCGTATCCTTCCAAACAAGATTATGGTTAGAGGCAATAACTTTATTTTTCTCTACAATACAGACGCCAAAAGGGGTCTGGCCTTTTTTTACCCCCTGTCTTGCCTTCGCTATCGCCAGGCGCATAAATTTTAAATCCTGTTTTTTCATCAAACCTTTCTTACCAACAAACCCAATATACAGCTCAAGGATGTCCCTAAATTTACAATGATCGTCAAGCCGCACATTTTTTCCAGCTTCTGCTTGTCTTTATATTCTCCTTTTAACATCCCGCCGGCTAATATTAACCCAAGGACAAATACCGGAAAATAAAAAATCCCGCTTATCAACGGAAACCCTGAAGCCATCGCCCAAAAAAACGTAACCGCAGAACAAACAACTAACAAAGTATAAAGAAGGGCCCCTTTGGCTTTGCCTATGCGCACCAATAAATTAAGTTTACCGGCCTGGATATCCGCCGGATAATCCGGATATTCATTAATCAATATTATATTCACCACAGTACCGGCAGCCGGAAGAGAAATTAATGCCGCCAGGATATCAAAACGGGCTGCCTGGATATAAAAACCCGCATTTACCGCTAACCAGCCAAAGGCATAAGCAATGAAAATTTCCCCGATCCCCCGGCTTACCCAGCGCAAAGGCGGCTTGGAATAAAAAAATCCGCAGATTATCCCCGAAATACCTAACAATAGAGTCCACTTACCGGTATTAAAATAAAACTGTAAAATTAATCCTACCGCTAATGCCAGAAAAATAACCAGGCCGGTTAAGACCTTTACTCTTTTAGGCGCAATGATATTTTCTACCAACACCTGGCTGCCGCCGCTAAAAAAATTTTTCTCTAAAGTTATGCTTAGGCGGTCTTCTTTAAGATCATAGACCTCTCCGCTATAATGCGCAGCTAATTGCACAAGCAAAGCTCCGCTCAATCCCAGTAAAAAGATCGCCCAGCTGAATCTTCCCGCAAGATACCCGGCAAGTAAGGCGCCCAAAATATACGGCAGGACTGTCACGCTTAAAAAGGGAACCCGGGAAAGCAATAACCAGTATTTTAGCCTTGCCATATTTTAGTTAACGCGATATCTTGATTATTTTATATTTTAGGATTCCGGCAGGAATCTTAATTTCGGCAATTTCGTTTTCCTTATGCCCCAATAACCCCTGCCCTACCGGAGAGCTTACCGAAATTTTATTTTGATTATAATCCGCCTCAAGCTCGGAAACCAAAGTATACTCCAATTCCTCATCCGTATCCATATCCTTTAACTTTACCGTTGCCCCGATCAAAACTTCATCGTTGGGTATATTCTTATCCAGAATGCGGACACGCGCCAGCTTCCCCTCTAGTTCCATAATCTGTTTTTCATTATGGGCCTGGGCGTCTTTTGCCGCATCATACTCGGCGTTTTCGCTAATGTCACCGTGGCTTCTTGCCTCACCCACGGCTTTAGAGAGCTGCCGGCGCTTAACTGTTTTTAATTGTTCCAGTTGGCTGGATAATTTTTCATAACCTTCCTGCGTCAGATAAATTTCACCGCTCATATTGGCTCCTTGTCTACCTAGACAACACCCGTTGAATAACCTGAATGTTTTTCAGTGTCGCGCCTTTATTGGCGATAATCAATCCATAACCCCGCTGCGCCATTTCTTTGGCCGCAAAAGGGCTACCTAAAATCTCTTTTATTTTGGCGACCAACTCTTCGCAATCATGCGCCATAAGTGCCCCTTTATTTTTCAGGAAAAGTTCGCTGATATCCCGGAAGTTGAACATATACGGCCCGAAAATTACCGGTTTTTTCAGGCTGGCCGGCTCAAGAATATTATGGCCGCCTTTCTTAACCAGGCTTCCGCCCATAAAAACGATATCGGCAGCAGAATAATAATTAAACAGCTCGCCGATAACATCGAGTATAAATATAGCTTTATTAATACAGGTTGGGCATGCGCCGGTAATACTGGAAATAAAAATCGGCATAAAACCCTTGCCTGTTGCAAGGCTGGCAATTTCTTTACTGCGCTGCGGATGCCGGGGCGCGATAAGGAGTTTTAATTCAGGGAAAACAATCAGAAGCTGCGCATAAGCTTTAAAGATTAACTCTTCCTCTCTTGGATGCGTACTTCCGCAAACCAGTAATTTATCATTCTGGCCAAGCCATAATTTTTGCCGATATGCCAAAACATTTATTGCCGAAGACTCTTCCAGGTCAATATCAAATTTTACATTTCCCGTAACCTGAATATTCTGTTTTTCTACTCCTAAATTTTGTAAACGCAGGGCGTCAGCCTCTGACTGCATACAGAATCGGTTAACTTTTCTCAATATTGTCCGGATAAATAATTTGATCGCAGAATATCCGGCATAAGAACGGTCGGAAATCCTGCCGTTGACCGTAATCACCGGTATCCTCTGTTTATAAAGGCAGCTGATCAGATTCGGCCAGATTTCAGTTTCAGCGATAATAAACACGCAAGGGTTAATCTTTTTTAAAACCTTGCTGACGATAAAACTAAAATCTAAAGGAAGGTAAGTTAAAAAGTCGCCGGAATTGACCAGGCCTCCAGCGACCTTATTTCCCGTGGCAGTTACGGTAGAGATAACTATTTTCTTCTGCGGATAAGTTTCTCTTAACTGGCTGACCAATCCTTTTATGGCAACGGCTTCCCCCACGCTTACAGCATGAATCCAGATCGGCCGATCCAAATTTAAATCCTGCGGCAGGCTGCCCAGGCGCCTGGCGAATCCCTGATGAAATTTCCCGCGGAATAAATATAAAGGAAGATAAATCAGCGAAAAAATAAAAAATATTAAATCATAAATTATAAACATAACTCAAACTTTAGGCGTGCGGATGCGCCTGATCATAAACACTCTTTAATTTCTCGGTGGTTAAATGCGTATAAATCTGCGTGGTCGATAAATTCGCATGGCCCAGGAGCTCCTGCACTGTGCGCAGGTCTGCGCCGCGGTTTAAAAGATGCGTGGCAAATGAATGCCTGAAGGTGTGGGCGGAAACTCCCGGTTTGATTCCGGCTGCCTTCAAATATTTCACCAAAACATAACGCACGCCGCGGGTGGTAATGCGCCGGCTGTTGTTATTCAGGAATACGGCATCGGCCGGTTTTTTTCTTTTATCCAAATACTTGCGGATAGCCAAAAGCGCTGTTTCTCCCATTGGGACGATCCTTTCCTTTTTGCCTTTGCCCCTGATTTTAAGAATCCCGCTGATAAAATCAATATCATCCAGGTTTAATCCTACCAATTCCGAAATACGCAACCCGCTGGAATAAAACGCCTCTAAGATCGCCCGGTCGCGTAAACCCAAAAGATCATCTTTATTTTTGCCATGAGCCGATTCAATTAGTTTGTAAACCTCCTCCTCGGTCATAAAGGACGGCAGGTGCTTTTCCAATTTGGGGCTGGAGAGCATCAGCATGGGGTTGGTTTTAATATAGCTTTCGCGGGTAAGAAATTTAAAAAAACTGCGCAATGAAGAAAGCCGGCGGCCGACAGTACGGTTGCCTAAGTTTTTTTCCTTTAAAACCGCCAAATATTTCCTAAGCATCAAATAGTCGATCTTCTCAAGATCAGCGCCGGTGATAAACTTATTAAACCCCTCAAGGTCTAATTTATAATTTATGATCGTATAAGGAGAATAATTTTTTTCAATTTCTAAATACCGCACGAACTTTTCAATGTACTTCTCCATAATTATTCTTTATCCTCTGGCAAAGTGCGCGAGGTAAATGTGCACTTGGGAAAATTTGAGCAGCCGTAGAAAACCCCGCGTTTAGAATGGCGTTCAATCAATTCTCCGCCGCAATTCTCAATAGGGCACTTAACCCCTGAAGTAATGGATTTAGAATTCTTGCACTTAGGGAAACCGGAGCAGCTTAAAAATTTACCGCGCCTGCCCCACTTCACAATCAGAGGCTTACCGCATTTATCGCAAACCTGGTCGGTAATAATCACTTCCTTGACAATATTTGCCTGGGCAAAATCCAAACTCTCTTTAAAAGGCGCGTAAAAATCTTCTAAAACTTTTTGGCGGTTAAGGGTGCCTTCTTCAATCTCATCCAGCTCCTCTTCCATAAGCGCGGTAAACTTAAGATCCAGGATCCTGGGAAAATATTCCACCAGCATATCATTAACCTTAAAGCCCAGTTCCGTCGGATTAAGGTATCCTTTGATCCGGCGCACGTAATCACGCAGAATAATCGTATAGATAATCGGCGCGTATGTCGAAGGCCGGCCAATACCCTCTTCTTCCAAAGCTTTAATTAGTGAGCTGTCCGAATACCTTGCCGGCGGCTTGGTAAAATGCTGCGAAGGAGTAAGCGCCTCTAAACCCAGGACTTCCCCCTGTTCAAGCGGAGGGATCACATTTTTGATTTTTTCTTTTTCCTCATCTTCTTTTTCCTCATCTTCACTCCTATTATAAGCCGCCAAAAATCCCTCAAACAAAAGATAGCTCCCATTGGCAACAAATAAATATTTATCCGCCGTAATATCCACAGCGGTAGCTAAAAATTCCGCAGGTTTCATCTGGCTGGCCAAAAAACGGTTATAGATAAGTTCGTAAAGCCGTATCTGGTCATGATTAAGAAAATTTTTCAGGCTCTCCGGAGAACGGCCAACATAACTTGGCCGGATTGCCTCATGCGCCTCTTGCGCGGATTTCTTGGCTTTAAAGACATTCGGCTTATCCGGAAGAAAATCTTGACCAAAACTCCTGCCAATATGCTCACGCACCTCCTGGATTGCAACGCTAGCGACATTCGGAGAATCCGTACGCATATAAGTAATCAGGCCCACCGGATTATCTTCTCCGATATTTATACCTTCATAAAGCTGCTGGGCCACCAGCATGGTCTTGGAAGCATTAAACCGGAGCTTATTAAACGCTTCCTGCTGCATGGTGCTGGTAATAAACGGGGCCGGAGGATAACGCTTTTTTTCTGTTTTTTTAATCTCTAAAACTTTAAATTCTTTATCTTTTAACTGGTCGCAAATACCCTGCGCATCTTGTTGTCGGCTAATCTCTGCTTTCTGACCGTCGATTTTTTCAAGTTTGGCGCAAAAATGGCTCTCTCCGGAAACCTTAGGCTTGAATAATTCCGCAACGATCTCCCAATATTCACTGGCAACAAATTTCTGAATTTGCCGCTCCCTCTCTACGATTAACCTTAATCCCACCGATTGCACGCGACCGGCGCTTAAGCCGCGGGCAAGTTTTTTCCACAGTAAGGGGCTTAAAAAATATCCGACAAGCCTATCTAGGACCCTGCGGCCGACCTGGGCCTCGATCATTTTAGTGTCAAACTCCCGGGCGCTTTTAAAAGCTTCAGCCACCGCCTGCGGAGTAATCTCATGAAAACTTACGCGCAAAACATCTTTACCTTTAAAGACCTTCTCTTTTATCTGCCAGCCAATCGCCTCGCCTTCCCGGTCAGGATCGGTAGCCACATATATTTTTTCTTTTGTCTTGGCTTCTTTCCTCAGCTGGGTTAATAATTTTTTCTTGGCGGGGATAACGACATATTCCGGCTCAAATTTATTTTCCACATCCACACCCAGCCTTTTAGCCGGCAGGTCAATAATGTGGCCCATTGAAGAAACTACGGTATAGTCTTGGCCTAAGATTTTGCCGATGGTTTTAGCCTTGGTCGGCGACTCAACGATAACCAGATTTTTACTCAATTATAATTCCTCATAAATTGTTTACCCGGCAATTCTCTAATTAATTTCTTAAACTGTAATTTTAAAACTAAACTCAACACCTGGCTAATAGGCAAAGAAGTCTTTTCCACTAAATCATCGATTGCCACCGGCTGCGGACCAATACATTCATAAAGCATCCCTTCCTCTTTTGCGCATTCAACCTCTTGTTTTGCTACCGAAATATTTGTTTCTTTTTTATCAACAACAGCTAAATTCAATTCCTCCAGGATATCATCGCAGCAGGTAACTAATTTTGCCCCCTGCTTAATCAAAGCGTTAGCTCCGGTTGAACCGCGGGAATCAATCCTTCCCGGTAAAGCAAAAACTTCCCTGCCCTGCTCTAAAGCAAAATCCGCCGTAATTAACGCCCCGCTATTCCTGGCGGCTTCAGTGATTAAAACACCCAAACTTAAACCACTGATTAAACGGTTACGCCGGGGAAAATTCTGCGCTAATGGCTTTGTTTCCATGGGAAATTCAGAAACCACTGCTCCGGATAAAGCAATATCTCTGGTTAAATCCGCGTTCTCCGCCGGATAGATATGGCTAAAACCGCTGCCCATCACCGCGATCGTGCGGCCTTTTACTTTCAGCGCTCCGCGATGCGCGCAGGTATCCACTCCTCTTGCCATCCCCGAAACAATCGTTATTCCTTGAGCGGATAATTGTCCGGCAAATTTTTCCGCCTGGTTTAATCCGTAAAACGAAGCTTGGCGCGAACCAACAATACCGATCGCTAAATTATCCTGCGCAATTATACTGCCTAAAACATAAAGCACAATCGGTGAGCCGGGTATTTCTTTAAGAGCTTGCGGATAATCCTGATCAAAGAGCGTAATAATTTTTAAGGCCGCCTTTTTTGCTAAAGCCAGATCATTTTCCAGGCGCCGGCAATCAAAAGAAACAATGCTTTCAGCTGTCTTCTCACCCACTACCTCAGCTAAATCGTTACGCTTGGCTTTAAATATCGCTTCAGGCTTCTTGAAAACCTTAAGTAAATTCTCCAGCCGCGCGCTTCCGATTTGCGGGATAATATTTAAACTTACCAAAGACTCGAAATCATTCATTTTTTGGCGGCGAGTATTTTGGAAATCTTGGCGACTACCTGTTTAACTGAAAGACCGGAGGTATCGATTGTCTTATCAGCTTGCGCGTAATAAGGCGCGCGCATCTTTAACAAAAGTTCAATACGTTCCTTGGGTTTTGCCACGTTCAGGATCGGCCGATGGTTGCTGGAGGAAACCCTCTTTAAGATCTCCTCGCAATTAGCGCAAAGACAGATCAAAACTCCGGTTTTTTTCATCAGCTTAATATTGTCTTTATCTAAAACTATTCCTCCGCCGCAGGCCACGACAAACTTTTTTTGGGTCGAGACCTGCTTTAAGAATTTTTTCTCAATCTTGCGGAAATACGGTTCACCCTCTTTAGCAAAAATATCGACGATCCTGCGCTGCTCTTTCAGTTCGATTAATTCATCCAGGTCGATAAAATTCCATTTCTTCTGCGCGGCCAACAGCCGGCCAACAGTAGTTTTTCCCGTACCCATAAATCCGACAAGATAAATATTCATATTTTATACAGGGACGGTTCTTAAAAAATAAAAAGAACCGTCCCTGATCTCTTAGCTGCCCTTATACGCTTCCAAAACAACTTCACTCAACTGCTGCTTGAGCTCTTTGGTCGAAGGATAAACCGTGTTATACCATTTCCCATCTTTGCCTTGATGGCGCGGCATACTCACAAATAACCCTTTTTCTCCGTTGACCACGCTAAAACCTTTGATCACTACTCCCGAAAATGAAACATCCGCAAAAGCCTTAAGCTTGGAATCGGTATCCAGCTTATAGATGCGGCTGACGCTGATTGCATTGTCTTGCATCCTAAATCACCTCCTTCTTACACCAATAGACGAAAGAGGCGATAGAATCTAACGGATTCTCTTTAAATAATTTTTATAACTTTCTTTTATATCTTGCAAACAATCAGAACCAAACTTTTCTAGAAAAGCCTCAGCTAAAATAAAGGCGGTTGCCGATTCCGCCACAACACCGGCAGATTCAACTACGCAGATATCCGAACGCTCAACCGCGGCCTTAGCCGGTTTTTTGGTCTGGATATTTACCGAATCCAGCGGATTCATCAAGGTGGAGATCGGCTTCATACAGCCGCGCAAAACAATCTCCTGGCCGTTAGATACGCCGCCCTCGATACCGCCGGCATTATTCGTCGAACGAAAATAGCCTTTTTTATTATTATAATAAATTGCATCATGGACTTCAGAGCCAAAACTCACCGCATACCCCAGGCCCAAGCCAACCTCAAAAGATTTCACTCCCGGAATAGAGATGATACCTGCGGCCAGGCGGCTATCCAGCCTGCGGTCAGCCTGCACATAACTTCCCAGGCCTACCGGAACATTTTTAGCAACTACCTCAAACACCCCGCCGACCGTATCTTTATTATCAATCGCCTCATTTATCCTGGCAATTATTCCTTGTTTGGTACACTCGCCGCCAACCGACAATACCTTGCTGGTAATGATAATTCCAAATTCATTCAGAAGCCGCTTGCATAAAACTCCTATGGCCACGGTAGCTACTGTACTGCGCGCTGAAGCCCGCTCCAATACTTCCCGAATATCCGTAAAACCGTATTTCAATAACCCGGCTAAATCCGCATGCCCCGGACGGGCAGCCATAACCTTGTGCAATTTTTCAATGCTTGCGTCTTTATTCTTAATCAGCAAAGTAACCGGGCTGCCCAGGGTAAGATTATTTTTTAATCCGGAGACAATCTCCGCCCGGTCATTCTCTATCTGCATGCGCCGGCCGCGGCCAAACCCGGACTGCCTGCGTTTTAATTCTTTATTTATCGCTGCCGCATCTACCTTCAGTCCGGCGGGAATCCCTTCTAAAATAGCAACCATTCCTTTTCCATGCGATTCACCTGCGGTTAAACACCTTAGCATAAATACCTCCCCCTATTTCCAGAGCCCGCGCTGATTTTGGCGCGCCTCTCGATATAATTTTAAAAATAAATCCGCGTATTTCACATTCGGAGGATAAGTCATTAACGAAGCATAGCCCTCCTCCACAATCTTGGCATTTACAAATGTCCCATCCTCTAAATAAACATAGGCCAGGATTCTTTTATATTTATCATATCTTTCTACGTCAAACTCTAATCTTACCCGCTTTCCTTCGACAAGTTTTTTAGTAAATGCATAAGACTGCCTGCCCAACCGCTTGATTGCTTCAACATCCTGCCCTGAACGCTGCGCGTCGCGGTAGAGTTTATTCGATTCATGCATCTCCGGGGTATCGATTCCGATCAAACGCACCCGCTCCCGGTTTTCCAATACCAGCGTATCCCCATCTACTGCCCGAGTCACTAAAATATTGCTATAAGCATAATCCTTGCCGGAGGATGCCTGGCAACCCGTTATAACTAAAACCATTAAAAACAGTGAAAAGATAATCTTCTTATTCATTTTATTTTTAGAGTTGGCTGCTAACCATTTGCGCTAATACTACAATATCTTCAGTGCAAAAAATATTTTTTATACTCGCGTCAAAATACATATTGGCATCAGGGCCAAACTCCGTATCCTGCTTCCACAATTTAATCAACACCGGGACATTGGTAAAAGCATCGAGGATAATACTTATGTCACCGCCGGCTGAAATTTTTCCCGGCAATCTGCTCAAAACATCTTTAATGGCATCCGAGCTCTTGCCGTATTTACGGATTATCGGCTCAATCGAACGCTTGCGATAAGCATCATAATAGCCTTCAACCCCGGAGAGCTCTCTAAAAGTAAGTCATTGGCTGCTTAAAACCGGCAAACCTTTTAGTTTTTGCGCCAAATAATGCAAAATCAGTATGCTCACAAAATCTTTTGCCGGAGCGTTGCACGACAGAGAAAGAATTTTTTCAGCCGCGCTATCTATAGTATACTCATCCGCCAAAAACTTTACTGATAAATTCTTGGGCGCCTTAAGGTTAGCTAAATCTTCCCACGATTTCTTAAGCGCAACCTCATATCCCATGGTTTTATTATATTATTTTTATTAAGATAAATCAATGATTTTGCGCATTCGATTTCCGTCTTTTGCTGGAGGCGCATTAGAAATTTTTCGGCATTCCTAACTATTGAAAGTGTGCAAGGAATTACGGCGAGTGCAGGCAATATCATTACGCGTAAGGAACACTGCGCTGCCGAAAGGAGCCGTAAGCCGCAGCACACGGCGAAAAATTTCGCGCCGGAAGCAAAAGACGGAAATCGAAAAGATAATTATATTGCGGTTGAGGGATTTTCGCTTATAATGGAAATATGATTTACGACCGTTTTCAGCAGGAAGCCATAGACCACATAAATAACGGCCATTCGGTGATAGTATCGGCTCCTACCGGAGCCGGCAAAACCGCAATCGCCGAGCATATTATCAATGACGCTATCCGCAATAATTTAGGGGTAATTTACACTGCCCCGATCAAAGCCCTGTCCAACCAGAAGTTCCGCGACTTTCAGGGGCAATTTCAGGATAATATCGGGATTTTAACCGGGGATGTTTCGATTAACCCGCATGCTCCGGTCCTAATCATGACTACCGAGATTTTCCGCAATAAACTCCTGGATGAACCCCAGAACCTGGATAAATATTCCTGGATCATCTTTGACGAAATCCATTATATCGATAATCCCGAACGCGGGACAGTCTGGGAAGAATCTCTGATCTTTTTGCCCAAACATATGCATCTTTTGGGGCTATCGGCGACGATCCCCAATATCGAACAGTTTGCCAAATGGATTGAATCCATCCACGATAAAACCGTCAAGGTAGTCATTGAAGAAAACCGGCCGGTGCCGCTGCATTTTCTCTTCCAGTGCCAAAACGAGATTGCCGATAAAATCGAACACCTTAAACGCATCCGCTCAAGCAAGCCCAACAGGTTAAGTGCGCTAATCGATTACCTGCGCAACAATGACGGCCTGCCGGCAATTTATTTTGTTTTCAGCCGCAAGCGCGCCGAAGAACTGGCCCAGGAATTATACGGATTCAAATTCTTAGACGCCAAAGAAAGCCGCGCCATCACCCAGCTATACGAAGATCTCCTGGTGAGATTTGATTTAAAAAATGAGGAATCGGCGCAGGTCCTTTATCCACTGGTACAGCGTGGCATTGCCTATCATCACGCAGGCATGCTGCCCACACTAAAGGAAGTAATTGAAAGGCTTTTTACCAGCCGCCTGCTTAAAGTAATTTTCACCACCGAAACATTCGCCTTGGGGATAAATATGCCCAGCCGCTCGGTAATGTTTGACGGCCTGCGTAAATTTTACGGCACTTATGTGCGCAATTTAAAGACGCGCGATTTTTATCAGATGGCAGGACGCGCCGGAAGGCGGGGCATCGATAAAGAGGGATTTGTTTACACACGGGTTAACACCCAAAGAATGACCCTTGAAGAAGTGCGCAGGATAATCTACGGTAAACCCGAGGAGGTAAAAAGCCAGCTTAATACTTCCTATGCTACCATGCTTAATCTCTACGAAAAATACCAGGAGGATTTATTTAAGATTTACCCCCTCTCCTTACATTACTTTCAGTCGCGCAAAAATGAACAGAAACAGGCGCTTAACCTTCTGGAAGCAAAACTAAGATTACTTAAAGAAGCCAATTATATTCATGACGGTAAGCTTACGGAAAAAGGGAAATTTGCCAAAACAGTTTACGGTTATGAATTGGTTTTGGCGGAATTATACGATCAGAATATACTTGAGCAGTTAGATGAGTTTGGATTAGGAGTTGTGGCGGCAGCAGTAGTTTTTGATCCGCGTAAAAATCAGCGCATGCCCCTGCATATTTCAAAATCGACCCAACACCTTAAAAGAACCTGTGAAGAAGTTTATGACATGATCAAAGCTAAAGAACGCCGTTATAAAATTTATCCCTTCAGTAAACTCCCTTATTTTCACCTGTGTTCCTGTATGGAGGCCTGGCTGCGCGGAACAAGCTTTGATAAAACTCTGCAGATGACGGATTGCGATGAAGGTGAAGTGGTGAGATATTTCCGAATGAGCGTGCAGGTCTTAAGAGAAATTGCCCAAGCCCCGATTGCCTCCTACCTGCTTAAAGATAAGATCAAAGAAACCATCCGCGTTATTAACCGCGATATTGTCGACGCCGAGAAACAGCTGCGCGAAGGCTAAACCTTCTTTGTTTTAAGATAATCCCCGAGGATCTTTTTGTGGTCAAAGGCAAAATCGATATCCTTAATTTCGCTTAATTTAATAATTTTTAAACCCGCGGCATCATCTCCGGCTTTGGGCGTACCTTTGGCTCTGGCAATAAAAACCGTGCCGACAGTATGAAATCTTGGGTCACGCTGGGGATCAGAATAAGTATGAAACTGTTGGACTTCAGTTAAATCCAGGTTAGTCTCTTCTTTGGCCTCCCTGGTTACCGCATCCTCCAGGCTCTCCCCGTAATCCACAAAACCACCGGGCAGCGCCCAGCCAAAAGGCGGGTTACTGCGCTGGATAATGACGATCCCTTCGGATAATTCGATAATTGCATCCACGGTAACATAAGGCCCGCCGGATAATTTGGTGGTCACATATTCCAGATAACCCAAAACTCCTTTATTAAAAACAGTGACTGCCTCCTGATTATTTAAACAAAAAACCACATCTTTTAGCGTTGTCCCCTCTGTTTGGCGTAAATGCCTTAAGAGCTCCTGGGCCATAATCTTGGCCGATGCCAATAACGCGAAACCTCCGGTGCCGCAGCCTAAGGCCGGAAAAATGATCGAACTGATTTTTAATTCCTTGGCTAAATTTAATGCGCTGCGGCAGGCATTACGAATTTTAATTTCATCGGTCTTAAAATCCATCCCCATGGTAGCGGCATGAATCACGTATTTTGCCGGCAATTTTCCGGCGCCGGTTGCAACTGCCTCCCCGATTTCAATGGGGCCATTTTTTACCGCCTCATCCTCGATAACTTGACCGCCTTTTCGCTTAATTACCCCGGCAACTCCGCCTCCCATCAGCAATTTATTATTCGCGGCATTCACAATAGCATCGGCCGGCAATTCAGTAATGTCCCCCATTACCACCTTAATTTCCGTATTTTTAATTTTCACAATAACTCCTTGAGTAATAATTTAATCTCGGCTAATTTTGTGGCTTTGACGGAGCGCGCATTAGAAAATTTTCAGCGCACGTAGACAAAGCCACAAAATTAGAATGGAACAAAAATTATTCACCAATTATCTTAATCAAAACCCGCTTCTTGCGCTGGCCGTCAAACTCACCGTAAAAAATCTGCTCCCATGGCCCAAAATGAAATTTGCCGGCGGTTATTGCCACGACCACCTCCCTGCCCATAATCGTGCGCTTTAAATGCGCGTCGGCGTTGTCTTCCCCGGTAAGATTATGCTGGTATTTATCTAAGCCATACGGCGCCAGCCTTTCAAGCCAGGCGGAAAAATCTTTGTGCAGCCCGCTTTCATCATCATTGATAAAGACGCTGGCAGTAATATGCATCGGGTTAACTAAACACAGCCCTTCTTTGATCTGGCTTCTGGCCAAAGCCTGCTGGACCTGATCCGTGATATTAATAAACTCCTGCCGGTTTTTCGTATTAAAAAATAACTCCTGGGTAAAAACCTTCATGGCAGCCTCCTTCCCGCTATTTTAATGAAAATTATTTCCAAACAGAACATCGGTTAACCCTTTAATAATATTGGTTACCGCCGGCTTAAAACTGTATTTTGGCTCCTTAAGCGTTCCGCTTAATTTAATGGAAGCGAATTTCCCCGCCTGGCCGATAATGGCGGTAGTAATATCCTTGAATGTCCCGCTTACCGGGACCATTTCACTTAAGACCTCCACATCCAAAGCGCCTTCCAGGGAACCGTTAAAACCTATTTTTACCGGCCCGGAAAAATTGACGACATTGCTTTTTAATTTCAGGTTATCCGTATAAACAAATTTATCTTTTACCAGAAAATCCGAAGTACATTCGGAAAACTTAATACTCCCCAGGTCTTTGGCAAACAAAAGCTTGCCTAACCCCTGAAGCAGGTTAAACTCCCAAAGATCACCCTCCAGGATAGAAAAACGGCCGCTTCCCTCGAGTTTATTGATGTCATTTGCATAACCGCTAAGCTTCAGTCCACCAAGCAATGTCCCGGAAATCTTCTTATTTTTGGAGGCGGTATCCGCTTTGAGTTTCTCCAGTTTAATTCCGCTGGCTTTTAACTCTAATTGATAAGGAAGATTAGCAGTATCAAGATTCAGGGCGCCGATGCCCTCGATCAACCCGTCATAAAGAATAATGCTTAAGGCGGGTATCTTTACTATCTTTTGATCCAGTAAAAAATCCAGGGCTAAATTTTGCGCGTTTAAGCCGTAAAGGGAAAACTTACTACTGGCCAATTTTGCCTCTAAGTAGCAGTTTTTGAAGTTACGCGGATTGCCCTTTAAATTAAACTGCGCATCCACTTGTCCCGCCGGATGCATCGAGGTTATCGCCGGATATTGTTTTTCCAGCATCTTGGCTAAGCTGCTCAGTTCAAAATTAATATCCCCGCCTAAATCCACCCGGGGATTGGCGGAATCAGAGTTATCGATATTGCCGCTGATTGAAAACTGCGAATCAAGGTATTTACCCTTAAACTGATTTACTTTTATTTTCCTGTCCGATAAATTAAAATCCGCGGCCAGGGATAAGCCTTCGGAAAAAAGTTTCAGGTTAACGCCGGGAGCCCTAAAATCAGATAATGTTCCGCTGCTCTGATAACTTATCCCTTGATATTTAAAACTCGTATCCGTCCAGTTAAGCCCTTGCCGGCTAAATTCGATGGATGAAGCAATATTCTCCACAGGGTTTTTTTGCTTATCGAATTTTAAATTCGCTTCTTTAATCTTTAAGGCCCCTTCTAGCTCCCAGGCTCCTTTTTTATCCGGATACGCCTTAATGGATAAAGCGGCTTTGCCGCCGGCTGAATTAATCAGGGTAGAATTAAATTTTTCTTTGGCGATCATTGGTAAAAAACTTAAATTTAAATCGGTATCTATATTTAATACCAGAGTATTGAAATCTTTAATACCCAGCTTAATCTCAAAAGGCATGCCCAAGAGTTCAGCTTTGAGGCTATCGGCGGCTAAAGAGCGCTGGTTAAAATCAAATTTTCCGCGCAGGTTCTTTATATCTCCCAAAACCCCTAAACCTGAAATATCGGCCTGCAGGATATCGCAGGCTCCGTCAAAGGTAACCCCTTTAGTCTGCAGGTTATAAACAATTTTACTTTTTAAGCTGGAATTGAACCTGGCTTCTAATTTATCTTTTGCCAAAACCAAATCATTGCCTTTAGCGGTAATATTTGCCTGCAGCAGCGGATCTTTAAAATTAATCTGCGCCTGCAAATCCACTGACCCGGAAACCAGATCGCCTAAATTACTGTAATAAGCTTGAAATTCTTTAGGAGACAGGTTTTTAATTGTAATGTTGGCGGCTAAACTGCGGTCCAGGATTTTATATTCGCCGCTGGCATTGATGAAAACAGACGGGTTATTGGCAATTTCACCTTTAAAATTAAACTTCAGGCTTACCGGCAGGCCCAGTTGAAGATTAAATTGGATGTTCTTGACCTCCTTCTTGAAGCCGGCTGACAGTGTATCATCCTGAAAAACGACATCTCCGGAAGATACGCTGATTTTAAAAACAGAAATGCTGAAATCCGATTTTTTCGCGGAAGGAGGGGCAGGTTTAAATAAATCCTCTAAATTAAAACTCCCATCCTGCCTGCGCTCTAAAAAGATATACGGGCTTTTAAGGTTTATGCCGGGAATAATAATCTGTTTCTTAAAAATAGGCCAGATAAAAATACTGCAGTTTGCCTGGCGGGCGCTTAAAATTACATTCTGGCTGTCGGAAATAACCAGGTCACTTAAGACCAGACCTTTGAATACGCTAAACTCCGCGGATTTTAAGCTGACATTTGCGCCGGTCTGTTTTTCCAGCGCGGAAATGATGAGGGCTTTTATTTTTACGGGGAAAATTACTTTATTCAGGTAGATTATGCCGGCGGTAAAGGCCAAAAACAAAATCAGCGCGATGATGATGAATTTCTTCATTTTCCCTTCTTGATAATTTTAGCGGCTAACTCCAGGGCTTCTTTTTTATCCTTGATCTTACCGATAGCCTGGGCCTCCTCCAACACCTCAAGGATTGTGCCGATCAAAGGAGATGCCGGTAATTTAAATTTACCCATAATATCGTTGCCGTTAAGCAGGCGGACCGCTTTCTTTTCTTTTTTCTTCTTCAATAATTTACGGATCAAGGATTTAACGATTTTCTCATGGCGGATACGCGAAAGCGCTGTGGTCAGCGGGCCTTTGGTGGCGCGCTGATCAGCCAGGGATAATAAAAGCACGGCTAAGGCATCGGTTCCCGTATCGCGAAAATAACGGAAGATTGCCCGCTGGCTGGGATGCGGATTATCCGCCAGATACCCGGGCCGTAAATGCCAAAGCACAATCCGCTCTAAAGAGCGGCCTTCCTCATTGGATAATTTTAACCTGCGGGAGATTAGGCGGGTTAAACCTAAGCCCACTCTTTCATGGCCGTGAAAAATAATCCTGCCTTTTTCCCGGCGCAAGGCTGCCGGCTTACCCACATCATGCAAAATACAGGCTAACTTTAACAAACTTGATCTTTTGCGCAAACCGGAAATTTCCTCCTCAAGATAATTATTTATATCGGAATTTTGTTTAACTGTTTTTAAAATCAATTCGAACTGATTTAATGTTTCCAAAGTATGCTGCCAGACATCCAGGTGATGATACGGCCCCTGGCCGATCCCGCGCATCGGCTTTATTTCAGGAAAAATAATCTCTAAAATCTTGAGCTTATCCAGGATCACCAAAGAAGCATGGGCTGTCAAGCTGTCAAAAACCTTAAATAACTCTTCGCGCACCCGTTCACTGGATACCAGGCTAATCTTGTTTTTTTCTTTTTTGGCCAGGCGTAAAGTTTCTTTATCCAGGCTAAAATCCAGCATACAGCTAAAACTAAAGGCGCGAAGAATTCTGAGCGGATCCTCAGTAAAAGAATTCTTGCCGGTGACCTTGATTACTTTTCGCCCAAGATCATCCCTTCCGGAATAAGGGTCAATAATTGCGGCGCTTAAATCTTTGCCTGAAAAAACATTGCCCAGCTCTAAAGCCATGGCATTGATCGTAAAATCCCGGTGCAGGAGGTCCTTTTCTAAAACCGGAGCGCGGAAATCTGTAAAATCAAAGGTGTAGAGTTTATTTTCTATCCTTTTTACCAGCCGGCAAGCCGCGTGCTCCTCATCTAAAACTACAAAGGCGGCTTTTAGCTCTTGGGCCAGCTTGCGGCCAAAATTCAGGGCGCCGGTTCTTAAGCAGAAATCAAAATCCGGGTTTTCTTTTTTCCGCTTTAAAATTAAATCGCGCAAAGCTCCGCCGACCAGATATAATTTTACTTTCTTGGCTTTGGCAAAATTATAAACCGGCCTTAAAATATTTTCATCTTTTTCGCTGAACTTGAGCACCTTATGTTTTGATCTAGCGAAATACTTGTGGGTGTAACGAACAAGTATTGAGTGAGTTAAGCATACAAATTTAAATTACTGCTTATCCTTATTGAACGCCTCATACTGCTGAACAATCGAATCTTCCACAAAGATCGGAGCGTGGAACCGGACTGCCAGAGCGATGCTGTCGCTTGGCCGGGCATCGATACTCTTTGATTCCCCGGAGGAAGTCTTAACGATAATCTTGGCATGAAAGGTATTTTCCTCCAGGCTATCGATGATCACCTTCTCCACGGTTGCCCCAAGGTCATTAAGCATCGTAAAGATTAAATCGTGGGTTAAAGGCCGCGGAGGATTAAAACCGCTGATCTTTAATTTTATAGCCGAGGCTTCATTCAAGCCGATGACAATCGGCAGGACCCTGGAGCCCCCTTTTTCTTTTAAGGCAATCAGCTGATCATGCCTTTTTTCATCGATAACAATTTTATTCAACTCCATCTCAATCATTTTAGGTCCTTTTTTTCTTCTTATCCTTGTCTAGAATGTCTTTTAATTCCACCATAAACTGGCCAACATCTTTAAACTGCCGGTACACTGAGGCAAAACGCACATAAGCAACATCATCGATGAATTTAAGCCTCTCCATTACCAATTCTCCAATCTTACTTGCCGCGACTTCCCGGTCGTTTTTCTTCTGGATTAGGCGCTCAACCTGGGTAACCACATCCTCCATCTTCTCCACGCTCACCGGCCTTTTCTCGCAGGCCCGGATTATCCCGGCCAAGATCTTTTTACGGTCGAATGCCTGCCGGCTGCCGTCCTTCTTAATCACCAACAAGGAATTTTCTTCGACATATTCATAGGTGGTAAACCGCTTGCCGCACTTCAGGCATTCCCTTCTGCGCCTGACTGCCGACTCCTCGGCTGTAGCCCGGGAATCAACAACTTTATCTTCTTTAAATCCGCAAAACGGGCATCTCATATTTTTCTTATCTTGATTTTTGCCTGCCTTAATAAATCCATCGACATCTTATCCGGATAACCGTGGGTAATGACAATCTCTTTTATCCCGGCGTTAATCAGCATCTTTGCGCAGATAACGCAGGGTTGGGTCGTAGAATACAAGGTGGCGCCTTTAACGCTTATTCCGTGTAAGGAAGACTGAATGAGAGCATTCTGCTCCGCGTGCAGGGCGCGGCATAATTCATGGCGCTCTCCAGATGGAATCTTTAATTTCTGGCGGATGCAGCCTATTTCGATGCAGTGTTTCAGGCCGCTGGGTGCCCCGTTATAACCGGTAGCCAGGATTCTTTTATCCCTGACCAAAACAGCCCCCACGCTGCGGCGTAAACAGGTGGACCTTTTGGAAACCAACTTGGCCATCTCTAAAAAATATTCATCCCAGCTTGGCCGCTTATGCGTAATTATTTTCTTTTTCATTTTATTTTAACAGCTCCGGGTATAATGGGAATTTCTTGGTTAAAGCAATTGTCTCTTTTTTGATCCGGGCTAATTTTTGCGGATCTGCCTGACTTTCCAGCGCCTCATTGATTAAGCTGGCGATTTTCTGCATCTCTGCCTCTTTCATCTTGCGTGTGCTCACCGCGGCAGTCCCTAAACGGATACCGCTGGTTACTGTCGGACTTTTTTCATCAAAGGGAATCAGGTTTTTATTCACTGTAATATTAACTTCCCCCAGAATTCTTGAGGCATCCGCTCCGGTGGTATTCTTGGCATTTAAATCCACCAGCATTAAATGGGTGTCCGTGCCGCCGGAAACAATCCGGAAACCTTTTTTCTCCAAAGAATCCGCCAACTCCGCGGCGTTTTTAACCAGCTGAACCTGATACTGCTTAAATTCCGGGGTCAGGGCTTCGGCAAATGCCACAGCTTTGGCCGCGACTACGTGCATCAGGGGCCCGCCCTGAATTCCGGGAAAAATCTGGCTGTCAATTTTTTTGGCAAATTCTTTTTTACACAAAATAAAACCGCCGCGGGGCCCGCGTAAAGTTTTGTGCGTGGTAGAAGTAACAAACTCCGCGTAAGGCACAGGCGACGGATGAAGCCCCGCCGCAATTAAGCCGGCGATATGGGCCATATCCACAAATAAATACGCTCCGACGCTGTCGGCGATCTGGCGGAACCTTTTAAAATCGATTGTCCTGGGGTAGGCTGAGGCCCCTGCTAAAATCATTTTTGGCTTATGAATTTTAGCCAACTCCTGAATTACATCATAATCTAAGCTTTCGGTTTTGCGGTCGACCCCATAGCCAACCATCTTAAAAAATCTTCCGGAAAAATTATGCGGATGCCCGTGGGTAAGATGGCCTCCGGCGGCTAAATCCATGGCTAAGACGGTATCTCCCGGATTAATCGCCGCAAAATATACCGCCATATTTGCCTGCGAGCCGGAATGCGCCTGGACATTGGCGTGCTCTGCGCCAAAGATTGTTTTGGCCCGCTCAATCGCCAGGGTCTCGACAATATCCACGTATTCGCATCCTCCATACCAGCGCCGGCCGGGATAGCCTTCGGCATATTTATTGGTCAACACCGAGCCCTGCGCCTCTAAAACCGCCAGCGAGGTAAAATTCTCCGAGGCAATCATCTCTAAGTTATCATTCTGGCGCCTTACTTCATTTTGAATCGCGGCAAAAACTTCCGGATCAGTCTGCTTTAAATGTTTCACTTTGTACACTCCTTGCCCACACGGGCACACCCGCGCAATTCCTTATAAGCGCGGGGTGTTATTTTTTTATCAATACGGTTGATTAGTTTCACCCTCTTTAAATGCCTTCCCCCCAAAAACTTGGTATTTAGCCATACTGCGATAATTCTTTTGGCCAAATCCGCTTTTACAAAAGCTGAACCTAAAACCAAAACATTGCTGTCGTTATGCTCCCGGCTTAACCTGGCTATGGTAATATTATGGCAGAGCGCGGCGCGCACACCCGGCAGGCGGTTGGCAACGATGGAATTACCAATTCCACTTTTACAAATAAGTATTCCGCGCTTGTATTTTCCTGAAGAAATATTCCTGGCTAATTCATAAGCGTATAACGGGTAATCGCAGCGGTCCTTGGAATAAGTACCCAAGTCCTTTACCCCTATTCCTTTTTTCTCAAGATAGGCCCTTAACTTTTCCTTTAAACTAAATCCGGCGTGATCCGAAGCAATCAATAGCTTACTCATATAATTTTACTTATCCTTTCTACGGCATCTTTAATGGTGGCAAAGATCTCTCCGTAAAACTCAAAAGTTCCTCCGATGGGGTCGGCAATATTCAAATTACTGTCATTTATTTTAGCAAATTCCTTCAATAAAAAAAGCCTATTTTTTGCTTCCGGCGCGAATTGCAAAATCCTCTCCTCATGTATTTTTTCCATGACCAGGATAATATCCGATTCATCCACTAATTCTTTGGTTACTCTTTTGGTCCGATGCGCCAGGACATCCATCCCCTCTCTGGCCAATACTTCACGCGTCTCTTCAGTGGCGCCCATACCGTCAAGCGCGATCATCCCGGCTGAATCTACTTCCACATCGGTCCTGCCCTGGCTCTTTAAAATTTTCTTTAAATACGCTTCTGCCATTACCGAGCGGCAGGAGTTTCCCGTGCAGACAAAAAGCACTTTTTTGGTTTTAGCGGCTGTCAATATTTCCTCATCTTTGATTGCCCCGCTTCTGACTATCCGCAGAGGCTCAACCGTCAAATCAACGACAGTAGATTCTTTCCCCAATTTTGTCGAGCCGGCGTCAACAGCCAGGTCAACCAAACCATCCAAATCTTTAATCGCCTGCTCAAGATCAACCGGAGCGGGTTTATCTGAAATATTTGCCGACGGGCAGGCCAAGGCGGTTTTTGATTGGAAAATAATTTCTAATGCCACCGGATTATCCGGCATACGCAACCCCACCTTGCCCTGTCCTTTGGCTTTCA
>JAQUQW010000009.1 GCA_028716245.1 Candidatus Omnitrophota bacterium
GGAGCGGGTTTATCTGAAATATTTGCCGACGGGCAGGCCAAGGCGGTTTTTGATTGGAAAATAATTTCTAATGCCACCGGATTATCCGGCATACGCAACCCCACCTTGCCCTGTCCTTTGGCTTTCAATAAGATTGTCAACTGGCCAGGCCAAAACTTACGCATCAATTTATAAGCAACCAAAGGAATGTCGCGGGCCAACTCTTCTACGTTATCCTTTTCGGCGATAAGTATCGCAAAAGGCTTATCCTTAGGCCTTTTCTTGATCTCATAAAGCCTATCCAATGCTTTTTTATTTGAGGCGTCTGCGGCAATGCCATAAACAGTGTCTGTGGGAATAATCACTAACCCGCCGCCGGCAATAACTTTGGCTGCCTGCCCAATCAGCGCCTGTTCCGGAAAAGATGGATTAATTTTTATGATTTTAGTCAAACTCATAATTTGATTTTAGTCTTTTTGATTTTAAGGCGCATCTGTTTCTTGTAATTAAGCAGCTTGACCCGGATTTTAGCATCGCTTATGCCCAGTATCTCCAAAGCAAAAAGCGCGGCGTTCTTTGCGCCGGCCTTACCAATAGCCATACAGGCAACCGGGATTCCCGGCGGCATCTGCACTGTGGATAAAAGCGAATCCAGGCCTTTTAAATTTTTGGTTTCAATGGGTATGCCGATAACCGGTAGAGTCGTATGCGCGGCCACAACTCCGGCTAAGGCCGCGGACATCCCCGCGGCGGCAATAAGAACTTTTGTCCCGCTTCTAGGCGCTGCCTCCACGTATTGGGCCACCTCTTTGGGTGTCCTGTGCGCGGATAAAACCTTGGCCTCAAAATTTACTTTAAATTCTTTCAAGACATTGATTGCCTCATTTACCGTCTCTAAATCCGACTGGCTGCCCATAATTATGCTGATCTTACTCATTAGCCCTCCCCATTTCCCGATTAGCTCTGAAACTGTTTCGCACTCAAAGGGGAAACAGTTTCCGCCTTTTTGCCTATGTCCTTACGAAAATGCATACCCTCAAAATTTATTTTATTTACCGCCGCGTAGGTTTTATTGATTGCCTCTTTAATGGTCGCGCCCAAGCCGGTTACTCCCAAGACCCTGCCGCCGCTGGTTAAAATTTTATCTCCCGCTTTTTTAGTGCCGGCATGAAAAACAACCACATCCTCTAATTTTTCCGCCTGATCCAGCCCGCTGATTTCTTTATCTTTAGCGTAATTCCCCGGATAACCCGCGCTTGCGCAAACTACGCAAACACAGGCCCGCCTGTCCCATTCCAAAGTTCTTACTCTGGAAAGTTTACCTTCAACGGTTGCCAACATTACCTCAACCAAATCGGATTTTAATCTGGGTAAGATTGCCTCGGTCTCCGGATCGCCAAAACGCGCGTTAAATTCTAAGGTTTTCGGACCCTCTTTAGTCAGCATTACACCAGCGTATAACACCCCACGATAATCTACCCCCTCTTTAACCAGGCCATCGATACTGCGGTAAATTATTTTCTGCATTATCTCTTTTAAAATATCCGCGGTAACTATTGGCGCGGGCGAATAAGCGCCCATACCCCCGGTATTCGGGCCTCGATCATTATCAAATACTCTTTTATGGTCCTGCGCCGAGGCCAAAGCTACCACTTCTTTTGAATCGGTAATTACAAGAATTGATGCCTCCTGGCCAACAAGGCATTCTTCGATGATTATTTTCTTGCCGGCATCGCCGAAAACTTTATCCTGCATCATCGAGGTCACGGCATTCTTGGCTTCATCAACGTTCTTAGCCACAACCACTCCTTTACCCGCAGCCAAGCCATCGGCCTTAACCACGCAAGGGGCGCCGATTTTCTCAATATATTTTTTTGCCTCATCAGCACTGTCAAAGATCTTAAAATTAGCAGTAGGCACTTTGTATTTTGCCATCAGCTCTTTAGAAAAAATCTTGCTTGCCTCTAAATTTGCCGCCTTTTTATTCGGCCCGAAAATTTTTAGCCCGGCTTTTTCAAACTCATCAACAATCCCTAATGATAAAGCTACCTCCGGACCGACTACGGTCAGGTCAATCTTTTCTTTTCGCGCAAACTCAAGTAAACCAAAAATATCATCTGCTTTTATGTCAATACATTCGGCAAGCTGGCTGATCCCGGCATTACCCGGTGCGCAGAAAATCTTATCCACCAATTTGGATTGAGCAATCTTCCAAACTAACACATGCTCCCTGCCGCCTGAACCAACCACTAAAATCCGCATTTATTTTACCTCTTCTACCGCTGCTTCCATCGTATCCGAAGACTTTAAGGTCACCGCGAAAACATCAGAAAAAGGACGATCATCGATCCAGCTGTCCGTAATCAAAATATTCTTTACCGGCTCCATTGGCCTGGGATTAATAAAACTAACGTGATACATGTTACAATCTTTGCGCACCGGATTCTCACCCAAAGACTTAATTCTTGCCCCGCCCTTCAGCCATGTACCGGGGCCGATGTGGAACCAATCCCAGAAAACCGGGACTGAAAGCTCTTTATAGGCGCCGTCCTCATAAACAAAAACAACCGAAAGGGTGGCGTAAAAATATTTGTCTCCGTATAAACGCATTAACCCATCATGCTCATAACTATTGCTGTAATTACCTCCTGCTAAAAAATGCACTTCATCAACCTTCATCCCGCCGCGTATCGGTAAAGAAAACAGATTATCGTATTCAAGATTAAGCCTGCCATAATCCTGCCAATCACTGGCTCCCCGCACCAGAAAATTCACCCCATCGTATTTCAAATATTTATGCTTAAATTTATTCGGCCCGGCACCCGACAAGCTGAAATTATCGCGGTTATTTTTGGTAAGAAGATAGTAATCCCCCTGTTTCTCCCAATTCCCCGCCCATAACAATGCTGCGGGAAACAAAATCATTACTACAATACAGAAAACTTTCTTCATATCAAGTTAATCCCGGGATATTAAACCCAGTCACATCCTTCATCTTCTGCGCCGCCACTTCCTGCGAACGCTTGATCGCGCGGTTAAAGGTATCTTTTAATGAACTGCTCAGGCGCGCCTTTTCCGATTCTCCAAGATTATCCTTGATCACGATCTCTTTTACCTCCTGAGAACCATTCATCGTAATTTTCACCACGCCGTCAGAACTCTGGATATCAAAATTCGTGTTCTCCAATTGCCGCTTGATCTCCTGCATCTTCTTCTGCATCTCAAACAACCCCTTCATTTTGTCAAACATAAGCGTCCTTTCTTAAATCTGATGAGAATATAGAAACCGATAATACCGATAGCATCAACCAAAACATCTTTACGGGAACAACACCTGCCCAGAATAAAACACTGATGAATTTCATCAGAAATAGCATAGAGCAACGAAAAGGCAGCCGGGTACATAAAAAGACGGAAAGCGTTCGTCTTGAACGAACACCTAAATGCCCTATACAAAAGAAAAGTGAAAATAAAATATTCAGTAATATGGGCTATTTTTCTTAATAAAAAATCACATTCAAGGCCCGTCTTTAAATCAGAGATGCTTGAGAAGAAAAAAATAACCCCCGCCCAAACCGCCACCGGCAACCATAACTTAAATAATTTCACAAATCACTCCTTTATCCTACGATGAGGAATGCTGCAAGGCGTATCTATCTATTAACTCGCGAATCATCCTCTGGTACTTTGTATGATACTGCCCTGCCTTGTGCTTAAAAAATTCCACGCTTGACTTCTTTAAAGCCAATGTGATTTTTATGGTTTCCTCCGGCATGGCTAACGCCTCAGGAGGAGGCAAAAAATCTTTAATTCTAATTAATTTTCCAACAGGCATATCCGCCTTACTATTCATTTTCTTCATAGTACCGAACTCCTTTCCTCCAATAACCAGCACCGAATATTCTAATTTTTCCGCCGCGAGAAGTAAATCTGACTGTCAAGATCTTATCTCCAACTTTTCCGATACAAAATAATCTTTCTTCTTTCTTGCTATGTTTTGAATCAGTATAAACTTTCCTTTTGGGGTCTTTGAAAGCCCTCGCGGCCGTTGTAAAATTAACTCCATGCTTATGGATATTGGCTAATTCCTTTTCTTCGTCCCAGATAAAACTTACAAATTCCTTATCCATTTAAAATATAACATAGATATGGCTATTTGTCAATATAATTATACATATTGTATATCTTCCTTACTGACAACGGAGTCGTCTTGATAATCCACCAAACCATTCAGGCTCCCCACTTCTCCGATAATATTCATCATTTATTCCTTACGCGGGTCCTGTCGAGGCTTGCCTCTCGCTATGAATAACTCTTGCCCCATTTCCCGATTATATTCAGAACACTTTCATCCTCATCCTCTTTAAGATTTGGCGATGATTGCTATTTTGCTATTTTACTTTCGGCTGTAGCTGTTAACAGATAAGACGCAAACTTGAACTGAATTTCGTCTCCTACCTTTATCTCAAAGGGAGGCAAAAAGTCTATTCCGTAGGCATAAACTTGATTGCCATTTCTTAACGTTAATACTTGAAACTTATCAGGAGTAATTTCTAGCTCTTTAACCGATGTACCCATCCTACTTTCTATTACTAATCTTGGTTTATTATTAACATAATATCCGCCGACGTCTCTTTGAGCTTTTGGAATAATGTTAACGGCGCATTGGTTTGCTTCCTTGTCATAGAATATTAAATAACCCGAAAATTTTCCAAAATCATAAAACATATGGAGATCGACTTTAGAAACTTCTGATTCTTCAATTATTCTTCCAGTCTGAGCAAAACTGTTAATGCTTGAGAAGTGAAACATTATAAGAAGAGTAACAACAATAAGAATATATCTTTTTATAACATCTCCCTGATCCTGTCAACTACCCATTACAAATAATTCTGACCCCATGTATCTTATAATAATTCTACCATTTCTGTTGAAATTATAGGTAGGTCTCTAAATATTTCTTCGCTTTTACTTCCTTTTATTGTTTGATTGAATAACCCAATATAATTCTGCGGCATCATTACCGTTATGACATCATCTTTTTTAAAATTCCAGTTATAAGCTGAGCGC
>JAQUQW010000010.1 GCA_028716245.1 Candidatus Omnitrophota bacterium
GCTATCGGTTGGTGCCAACAACTACCGCCGTATCTCGGTCAAGCTGGAAGCGAACGTGATTGCCTTCAGCGAGAAAACCTGCTTGCGTTACAGCTTGCGGTGTTTGAACTCTTGTCGGTGCCGTGGCTCAACAAGCCAAGTTGCGTCATACACGCTTCGAACAAAATCCACCAGATGGCTTTGGCAAAAACCGTCAAGCTTGCGATACCGAGGACGATTGTATCAAACGATCCTTCTGCTGTTCGTGCGTTTGTGCATGAGCAGACTACAGTCGCTAAAAACTTAGCAACTCCATGGGTTGTCTCGCCAACGGAAACGCGAGCGGCATACACGCGTATTGTCGACCCGTCGTGGCTCTCAAATAGTGAGGCTATCTCATTCGCCCCGGTAATCTACCAAAAATACCACGAGCGTAAGCGAGACATCCGCGTTGTAGTGGTAGGCGACTCCGTATTTGCGGCATCGTGCTTTCCGAATCCGCACCAGCGCGAAGATGTCCGTAAGGAAACTGGTACGGGAGAATCGTATGGAGCGTGTGACTTTGATGCCGATACGCTGCAAAAACTTCGTACGCTCATGCGAGCGCTCAACCTCGATTACTGCGCAGCTGACTTCATGGAGGATACGGACGGAAACTTGTTATTTCTTGAAATCAATACATGCGGCGCTTGGTGGTGGCTTGATCGTCTCTACGACGGCGCAATCTGCCGCACTCTGGCAGATATGCTAGAACTCCGGGCGGTCGGTACAGCATAATGCCGGCCGCCTTTTCTTTTCATTTCATTCAGTGTATAGGTAAAATACAATTATGACAAGAAAAATTCCCAACAATTTAATATTAAAATCAAAATTGAGCAAGTTGTTCAAAATTACGAATACACAGTACATTTTTGCTGCGCATAACGCGCCACACCGAACAATTATCGTCTCAAATCGTTTTGGAAACTACCAGCTTTATGCGGTTGATTTTAAGAGCGGCTATAAAAAACAAATTACTCATAAAAAGGGCGGAGCGCTTTTTGGTTCAATTTCGCCAGATGGCCAATATGTTTATATTCTCAATGAACAGGATGGAAACGAGTATGGACATTTTATACGTATTCCGTTTGATGGAGGGAAAAGAGTTAATCTTACGCCTAATCTCAGCCACTATTTTTCTTATTCATTATCTTCCAATCAAGAAAATAGCACTCTTTGTTTTTCCGCTTCCATTGACGATGCAAATGCCGTTTTTGTAGTTAAAGACAAAGGCGGCTCCTTTAATACTCGCAAAGTATATTCTTCAAAAAATTCATTATCTGAACCAATTTGTTCACCTGATGGTCAATTTATTTGTGTAGCTGAATCAGAAGAAAAAAAGGACAAGAATGCTCTTATACTTCTGTCAAGCAGTAAAGATAGGCGGATGCTTCGGTCGCGTTCTTTTGAAGAAATAATTCCTCTAACGTTTTCTCAAACAAGACAGCGGCCGATTGTTCTGGCTCTTGCTAGAATGAACGATTGGCTCCGACCGATTGTATATGATTTTGAACGTAAAAGCATTTTTAAGATTCAACATAAAGAATTCCGCGGCGATGTGTGGGCGCTTGCTTGGGATGAAGACAGAAATGAAATGATTGTTTGCGATGTGTATCAAGCGAAACAAAAGTTGTATCTATATAATATTTGCACAAAGAAACTGCAGCGGATTGGCCCGAGGAATGGAAGCTTCAATTTTCATTTTGATTCGATAGTTCGCCTCTCGGACAATTCGCTGATCGTTCGGTGGAGCGACTTCAATAATTCTCCGCGCCTTATCAAGATTCGCGCGCCACGTTATGATGTCTTAGAAAAATTACCGGAGTGGTCAGGAAATTTTATATCGCGGCACCAAATAAAGAATGCTTGGGTTCGTTCTTCGGACGGGGCGCGAGTACAGACTTGGATTGTGCGACCGCGCGGCGCGAACGAACGTTTACCGTTTGTTATTGACGTACACGGAGGACCTCACGGAGTCGCCGGCGATGAATTTTCTCCAGAAACACAAGCATGGCTTGAGAACGGATTCGGTTATTGCGCTGTCAATTATCGAGGCTCAATCGGATTCGGAAAAACTTTTGAACGAAAAATATATGGCAACCCCGGTCACTGGGAAGTTGAAGATGTTGCGGCCGTACGAAATTGGCTTGTCAGGAATAATTACGCAGATACAAATAACGTCATTCTCAACGGGTGGTCTTGGGGAGGATACGTTACTCTCCTCGCTCTTGGAAAATATCCAAACTTATGGCGTTGTGGCATTGCCGGAGCCGCGATAGTAGACTGCGTTAGGCAGTACGAGGATGAACCAGCTTACTTCAAATCGCAAGATAGAAAAAGGTTTAAGGGTACACCTAAAACCTCCTTAACACGCTATATTCGCAGTTCCCCGATTTCGTATGTTGATCATATACAGTCGCCAATTCTCTTATTACATGGTAAAAACGATGTCCGTTGTCCGCCACGCCAGATTCGGCATTTCATAAATAAGTTAAAAAAAATTAACAAAAATGTCTCCGTTGTCTGGTTTTCTTCCGGACACATAGGAGATTTTACGAACACATCCCTTCGCACAAAACTTATGAACAAGATATTGCATTTTGCCACTGTTTGTAAAAAAATGCCCCTCAAGAAATAGATTGTGTCTTGAGGGGCTTGTGGTGGAGCTAGTGCTCCTGGTTGTGCTTGACCGGACTCATGAGCCGCGCGTTTCGATGCGACCACGTCTGTGTAATTGGATCATAGTAACCGAGCTCCGACGCCGGCGTCTCAGGAACCGGCTCGAAAAGCCGATCGAGAAGCGATAGGTGCTTTACATCCATCTTTTTCACCTCCTTTCTGTTTTGAAGGTACTATTTTAAGAAACGTTGGATCACGGGTTTTTCCTGAAAATAAAATAACATAAGTTTTATTTGGACGCAAGAGGAGGAAAACGGCGAAAAATTT
>JAQUQW010000011.1 GCA_028716245.1 Candidatus Omnitrophota bacterium
TACTAACCGGTTACACAATACCCCACTGAACCATATTTTGAAAATACTCTATCCGTGGCACCCTGATTTTGGGCGGGACGTTTACATTGTCCGAGTTCAAATCAAAGGCGGTAAACTGTTTTACAACTATAGGTTTGATCTTACAAAAAAGCAAATAGCAAAAGAAATCCCGGCATGGATGTTTGATGAAAAATCCTGTTCCGATTTTAAAATTTCTTCTTCGCCTTCTTTCACAGAAGAATCCCTGTTTTCTTTAAAAGAAATTCTTGATGAACTCATATCCGGAATGCAAGGTAGTGAAAACACTGTACAAATTCCAGGATATTTGAAACATGAAGAAAAAACTGTTGATCCAACCCGAACTATGGAAATCTCAAACACCCCGTCCGCAATGGAATGAACTTCCTGCAGACAAACGCTGCGAGATCACCGTGATTCTCGTGGAAATATTTAATCGGCTTGATTCAAGTGAGCTTAATAAACAGACAGAGGAAATGAAAAATGAATATGAAGATTAATGAAACTCATCTCAAAAGACCGGCAATTTTATATGTCAGGCAATCGTCGAATTTTCAATTGGCAAACAACCACGAGAGTCGCCGCCTGCAATATGGAATGAAGAAAAGGTTAAAAGAATATGGCTGGAATAAAGTTGAAGTCATAGATGATGATTTGGGAATCAGTGCCTCGGGAAAGGCGGAACGTAACGGTTTCCAAAAACTGGTAAGTTCTGTTTTCATGGGCAATGTTGGTGCTGTAGCCGCATTGGAATTGTCAAGGTTCGCCAGAAACAGCCGGGACTGGCAGCAGCTTATTGAAGTGTGTAAAATGGTGAATACCCTGCTCATAGATAATGACGCCATATATGATCCCGGAATCGGAAATGACAGATTGCTTCTCGGAGTAAAGGCAAGCCTTACTGAATATGAGCTTGACCTTTTGCATCAACGCGCCATTGCCGGGCGCCGTGAAAAAGCCAAAAGAGGAGAACTGTCGTTGACCGCTCCAACCGGCTATATAAATGGAGAAAATATTTATCAAATGACCCCGGATGAAAGAGTACGAAATGTCCTGGAGCTGGTTTATAAAAAGTTTTTTGAGCTTGGAACTATCAGACAGGTGTTGGTGTGGTTTCATGAAAATGAGATTCTTATTCCTTCCGCGCAAAACAAAAATAAAGAACGTGCAGTAACCTGGCGACGTGCCAGGTACGCCTCTATTTATCGCTTCTTGACAAATCCGGTATATGCGGGTGCTTATGTTTACGGCAAAACAAAAAGCGCCAACACTTATGATAATGGCACAATGACTTGCAAAGTAAAAAAAACGCCGCGAAATCAGTGGGATGTCTTGATAAAGGACCATCATGCAGGTTATATTACCTGGCAAAAGTTTGAACAGGTTCAAAAGATGATTGCGGAAAATGCCAACACAAGAAATATTGCAACCAAAGGAGCTCCACGAAAAGGAGCGGCCTTGCTCTGCGGGCTTTTGCGCTGCCGCCGTTGTGGACGGAAATTGACGGTGAACTACACTGGACGTGCCCGTTCCTTTCTTCGTTACTCCTGTCATCGCGGGTACCTTGACCACGGTGAACCCCAGTGCATAGGCCTTGGAGGCATCCCGCTCGATGGCGCTGTGGAAGATGAAGTCTTGAAAGTGATCGCTCCGGGCATCGAACAAGCCGCCTGTCAATCGGCGGAACAAAGACAGAAAAAACAAAGTGACCTTCTGAAATCACTGCAAATGGACTTGGAAGCAGCGCAATATGCGGAACGAAAAGCCTGGAAACAATACAATCTGGCTGATCCAGAAAACAGGCTTGTCACAAAAGAACTTGAAAGCCGCTGGAACCTTTCGATGGAGCAAGCCGCTGAAATCAAGGAAAAGTTGTCCTGTGAGGAAAGCAATGTGGAGGCCGCCAGTAAAATAACTGCCGATATGCTGAATGAACTTGCATTGGATTTCCATCGAGTATGGAAACATCCTGCAACCGACGCGCGCTTGAAAAAACGTTTGATACGTATTCTAATAAATGAAATTGTCATAGACACTTTTCCTGAAAGAGGAGAAACGGAATTGATTATTCATTGGCATGGCGGCACTCATACGCAATTATTTGTAAAACGCAGAAAACGCGGAGATGTGCCTCACCATACAAGCCCCGAAATTGTTGATGCGGTCAAGAACTATGCTTTACTTTTTAACGACGACTACATCGCCGGATGCCTCAACAGAAACGGCCTGCGAACCGGATGGGGCAACCGCTGGTCAGGTCAAAGTGTTCGTTCACTCAGAAATAAGCGTAAAATTCCAGCGCCTCAGGAAGGAGCTGAGAACGAATGGTTGACTTTGATCCGCGCTGCGGAGCTGTTGAATATGTCGACAACGATTCTGCGCAAAGAACTTGAAAAGGGCAGCCTGCCGCATAAACACCCGCTCCCGTACGGACCTTGGATGTTAAATCGGCAAGACTTGTCTTCGCAGGAAGCTCTGGCAATAGAAGAAAGAGTCAGATTGAAACGTGAAAAACTGGGTGCTGAACATAATTCAGACCAGCAAAAATTTAATTTTTGAGCTTAACACCAAGGAGACGCATTATGCAGCATGATAGTA